>JAPOZF010000467.1 GCA_026706165.1 Gemmatimonadota bacterium | reverse complement strand
GACAGCAAACCCGACCGAAGTTCGCGAAGGCCGGCAACCCGGGGGATGGCGCTTCATCCCCGGCTGGCTGCGCGCGGGCGCCTGGTGGCGGGAGAGCGCCTTCTTCGGGTACCTGCTGAACAGCCCCGCCCTGCTCCTGCTGCTGCTGCTCGAGGCCTACCCCGTCGTCCAGGCGGTGTGGACCAGCTTCCAGCGCCACAACCTCATGCGCCCGAACATGCGCGGGTTCGCCGGGGTGGAGAACTACGCCACCATCGCCGGCAAGCCCGAGTTCTGGACCGCCCTGCAGGTCACCCTGGTCTTCGTGCTCCTTTCGGTGAGCCTGATCGTCCTACTCGGCATCGCCATCGCCGTGCTCGCCAACCAGCCGATCCGCGGCCAGGCAATCCTGCGAACCCTGATCCTCGTTCCCTGGGCCATCCCCCCCGTGGTCAACGGGCTCATGTGGCAGTGGATCTACAACAGCCGCGCCGGCGCCCTGAACGGGCTTCTGGTCTCGCTCGGGATCATCGACGACTACCGCTCGTGGCTGAGCGAGCCGACGACGGCCCTGCTGCTCACCGTCCTCGCCCACGTCTGGAATCAGCTGCCGCTGGCGGTGCTCATCTTCCTGGCGGGCCTGCAGACCATCCCCGGCGACCTCCTGGGCGCCGCCATGGTCGACCGCGCCGGACCCTGGCGGCGTTTCCGCCACATCGTCATGCCCTGGCTCATCCACCCCCTGATCATCGTCCTCATCCTGCAGACCATGATCGCCTTGCGGGTGTTCGAGCTGATCTTCGTGCTGACCGGCGGCGGTCCGGGAAGCAGCACCACGGTGATCGCCTGGCTGACCTACCAGACCGCGTTCCATTTCCTCGACTTCGGGGAAGCCAACGCCTACGCGGTGGTGATCGCCGTTGCCACCATGCTGCTCGCGGCCCTGTACCTGAAGAGTCTCTACGCCCGCGGCGAGATCCGGACATGAGCTGGCCCCACCCGCCATGGACGCGGGCCCTGCTGGCGCTGGCGAGCATCGTCACCTGCGCCTGGCTGACCGCGCCGGCCCTCTGGCTGCTGCTGACCAGCATCATGACCGAGGCCGAGTCCATGGCCGCCCCGCCCCACTGGATACCGCGGGAGCCCAACCTGGACAACTACCGGGCGCTGCTGTCACCGACCGGTTTCCTCGCGCTCGGCGCCGGGGGAGCCGCGGTGCAGATGCCGCGCGCCATCCTCAACAGCGTTCTCGTCGGGGCGAGCGTGGTGGTGCTCAACCTCACCGTCGGGACGCTTGCCGCATACAGCCTGGCGCGGCTGGAGTGCCGGGGCGTGCGGCGCCTGCTGATCTTCTATCTCGCTTCCCGCATGGTTCCGGGGGTTGCCCTGGTCGTGCCGATGTTCCTGATCATCAAGGCGCTGGGACTGATCGACAACCCGCTGGCGATCATCGTCGCCCACACCGGCTTCACCCTGCCGTTCACCATCTGGATCCTGAGGAGCTACTTCCAGACGATCCCGCGCGAGCTGGAGGACGCCGCTGTCGTCGACCGCTGCACCTTCCGGGATCTGCTCTGGCGGGTGCTGGTTCCGGTGGCGCGTCCGGGGCTGGTCGGCGCCGGGCTGTTCGCGTTCATGTCGTCGTGGGGGGAGTTCCTGTTCGCGCTGGTCTTCTCCTCCACCGAAAGCGCCAAGACCATCCCGGTGGTCGTGGCGGAGCTGGCGACCGACGTCGATATCCGCTACACGCTGATGACGACCGCCGGAGTGCTGGCCATCGTTCCCCCCCTGGTGCTCGCTTTCCTGTTCCAGCGCATGATCGTCTCCGGCCTGCTGGCCGGCTCGGTGAAGGGCTGATGGCGGAAATCTCCCTGACAAACGTCTCGAAACGGTTCGGGCCGGTGGTTGCGGTCGACGGTCTCACGCTGCGGATTCCCGACCGCGCCTTCCTCACCCTGCTGGGGCCGTCCGGCTGCGGCAAGACCACCAGCCTGCGGCTGATCGCCGGGCTCGAACCGGTCACCGACGGCAGCATCGCCTTCGACGGGGAAGAGGTCACCCGCCTTCCCGCCAACCGCCGCGACATCGCCATGGTCTTCCAGAGCTACGCCCTCTACCCGCACATGAGCGTCGCCGGGAACATGGGTTTCGCGCTGCGCATGAGGAAGGTGGACCCGGCCGAGGTAGAGCGCCGGGTGCGGGAGGCCGCGGAGACTCTGGGAATCACCGAGCTGCTCGACCGCCGGCCGTGGCAGCTTTCCGGGGGGCAGCGCCAGCGGGTGGCGCTGGGCCGGTCGATCGTCCGCGAGCCGGCGGTGTTCCTGATGGACGAGCCGCTGAGCAACCTCGACGTGGCCCTGCGGGTTTCCATGCGGGGGGAACTGAAGCGCCTGCACCAGGAGCTGGGGCGCACCTTCGTCTACGTCACCCACGACCAGGCGGAGGCCCTCGCCCTTTCCGACCTCGTTGCGGTCATGGACCGCGGATGGCTCCAGCAGCTCGGCTCCCCGGACGAGATCTACGAGCGGCCGGCCAACACCTTCGTCGCCACGTTCGTCGGCAGCCCGGCCATGAACCTGTTGCGGGGGCGTCTCGTTTTCGAGGACGGCGCCGCCTGCTTCGAGGGGCCGTCCGGCCGGTGGCCGCTCCAGGTGGCCCGCAGCGCTTCGGACCGGGAGGTGGTCCTTGGAGTCCGCCCGGAGGACCTGCTCATCGGGGAGCAGGGGAGCGGGCCCGCCTGGGACGGAACCGTCATCCTCAGGGAGCCGAGCGGCCCGGACGTGTTCCTGACCGTACGCGTCTCAGGCATCGACCTCGTTGCCCGCACGGACCGTGGCGCATCGGCGGTGTCCGGAAGCCAGGTCTCGCTGAGTCCCCGTCCCGGGCGCCTTCACCTCTTCGACGCCGGCACCGGGGAGCGCATCGACAGCGGCGACGTGCGAGGGCAATAAGCCTGTCTCAGCGCCTGAAGTCGTACTCCATCAGTTCGTCCGTGCCCTGCCAGACGATGCCGTTGTGCCCCAGCCGGCGCGCTTCGTTGACGATGCGGTCGATCGCCTCCCGCGGCCAAC
>JAPOZF010000605.1:2745-3051 GCA_026706165.1 Gemmatimonadota bacterium | reverse complement strand
GTAGAGCGCAACGGCGACAATGCCGAGGGTCACCGGATTGAAGACGGACTGGGCTCCGGAGAAAGAGGGCCACAGGGTTTTCGGCATGATGTGGACGAGGTAGGCCTGGAGGTTTCCGCCGAGGCGTTCGAGGAAGCCGGCGGGGTCGAGGTACCCCCGGTCTGGGTGGTAGGGGTTCACCTGCAGGAACTGGGTCGCGTAGACGCCGCCGCGGCCGCTGAAATGGTTGCGCAGCCACCACGGAAGGGCGACGGCGAATGCCGCCGCGGCGAGCACGATGGCGCGCCGGTACTGCCGGTCGATGGC
>JAPOZF010000605.1:0-2708 GCA_026706165.1 Gemmatimonadota bacterium | reverse complement strand
GTCAGCCAGGGATTCGTCAGGCCCTCGCGGATACGGGCGCCTCGCCGCACCAGGAAAAGGGTCGCCAGCGAAAACAAGGTGTAGGGGATCTCCGACATCACCTGGCTGCCGTACTCGACCAGCTTGGGCTGGGCGGCGCACAGCAGGGCCGCGGCCCAGGCGGACGCCTCCCCCAGGCAGTCCCTGGCCAGCAGGTAGACGACCACGGGTACGCCGGCGAAGAGCACGGCAACCAGCCATTTCATCGAGACGAAGTCCCGCACCGGCTCCCCGCCCACGGCATTCCCTTCGGATCCCGGGCCGAAGAGCCAGGCCAGCGGCGACAACACCAGGGGAAAGCCGAACGGATACTTCGTCGCCGGCTTCAGGTCCGGGTCGTTGACGTAGTGCAGTCCCTCCCCCTGCGCCAGCGAACGGGCGAGGATGACGAACTCGGTGTTGTCCCCGCTGAGAGAAAGCTTTTCGTCGAAGCACCAGGCCGCGGCGGTGAACCCGGCGATTCCCCAGAGGGCCGCAACCGCGACTCGGCCGCGACGCGAGCCGGCAAATGCGAGGACCGAGGTCGGTACCGCGCTCAGAAGTCGGTCTCCGCGTTGTCCCGGGGAGCGAAGCCGAGTCCGGCGACCGTGTCCCCGAGATCGAAGACGCGGCGGTCGTTGGCGCTGATCGCGTAGGCGAGAAGGAACCGGGCGTCGACCTCGAGGGCGCGGCGGAAGGCCTGCACGCAGTCCCGGTGGCTGAGGTGCATGGCCCGCATGTAGTCCTCGGCGGGGGTTCCCCGCTTCAGGGCGGCGTCGTTCTGCTTCGTGATCCAGCCGATGCGCAGGCCGATGAAGCGGAGTCCGTGCCGCTCGCTGAAGTACCTGCCGAGATTCTCGCCGAACAGCTTCGAGACCGCGTAGAGGGAGTCGGGGTTAGGGGGGGCGGTCAGGCGCAGATGTCTTCTTTTCGCCGGATCCAGTGTTTCCGGGGTAGTGGCGATGGTGTCGCCGTGCTGGGTGTGGTTGGTGGTCGCGAAAACGATGCGCTCGACGCCGCTGTTGCGGCACTCTTCGAATACCCGGTAGGTCGCTTCGATGTTGTTGTCGCGGACCGAGGCCCAGGCGGCTCCCGGGCTCGGATCGGCTGCGAGATGAATGACCGCGTCCAGCCCCTCGAAGATCCCCTGTACCTGGCCGGCTTCCGCAAAGTCGACGACGAACGCGGTGCGCGGACCTTCCTCGCGGTCGAAGCCGACGATCTCGCAGTCGTCGCCGAGGCCGGCGGCGAGCACGCCGCCGATGGTGCCGTTGGCGCCGGTAATTCCAATCCGCCTGTCCATTGAAGGTTCCTTTCCGGGACGGGGGAGAGCTGCTGCGACCCGATTTGCCAATGTAGCAATTCGCCCCCTGGCCGCAACGAAATCACGCCCGGAGCGCCGCCGCGGTGCGGCTGTTGCAAGGCGTGGGGAATTGCGCAACCTTACGAGTGTTTCCCGGGTCGCGGGGATGTTGGAGCGTGCCGATCTCCTCCAATCCGGTTGCTGCCTTTTTTCTTCCTGTCTCACACTTGTCTCTGCTTCGAACCACAGGAGGTCCAGATGACCGTTCACACGCCGCGTTCATTCATGACTGCCGAAGAACTGTTCGATCTGGCGGACGACGGCGGTCGATTTGAGTTGGTAGAAGGAGATCTTGTTCACATGACCCCGACCGGCGGCACACACGGCGCACTGACGGTTCGCATAGGGCGCCTGCTAGACGAGTTTGTAGAAGCGCACGACCTCGGCGTCTGCTGCGGCGCCGAGACCGGGTTCATTCTCCAGCGGGATCCCGATACCGTGCGCGCTCCGGACGCCGCGGTCGTGGTGAAATCCCGCGTTCCACCCACAGGCATTCCCAGCACCTATTGGCCGTTCGCTCCCGACCTGGCAGTTGAAGTCGTCTCCCCCTCGGACCGCCTGGCCGACGTTCATGTCAAGATCGCCGAGTACTTCGCGGCCGGGACCCGCCTGGTCTGGCTCCTGGAACCAGAAACCCGAATGGTCCACGTATACCGTTCCCCCCAGCATGTCGAGGTGGTGGGAACGGAGGAGGATCTCGAGGGCGGCGATGTGCTGCCGGGATTTCGATGCGCCCTGCGGCGGCTTTTTCCTTCGGATCCTTCATCGTGCTGAGCTCCGACTTCGCTCTCTCGCCTGGCTTCCTCTCGCCTGCCTTCGGCAATGCGGACGCGCCCAAGCTATACTACGTCGTGCTGACGCCGGAGATCGAACAGGCCCTAGGCGTGGTGCGGCGTGTCCAGGACGGGAGCCCCGAAGAGCGGCGCGACTTCCTGCGGAATGTCTCAGGATACTTGCGTGGAGCGTTCGATGACGACGACAGCGACGCGGTCGACCTCGACAGCATCTTCAGCGACGAAGGCTTGAGCGAGCGGGGTCAAGGGGGTCGGCATCTGGGTCGACAAGGTGCTCCCCTGGATCAAGCTGGCGAAAGAACCGTGGCTCCCGCCCGAGGAACTGGGGATTCTCATCGCTGGTCGGCGGGTGGTCATCCCGCCTGTAGAACTGGAATCCGTGCTCGATCGAGTCGGGGAAGCGGTTGATCGAGGAGAGCCGACGGTTCAAGTCAGGATCGATGGCAAGGACATCGAGATCCCCGCGAACTCCAGCATAATCCAGGCCCTCAAGAGACTCCGGGATCCGCAGAGGCCGGCACCCGATTCTGAGC
>JAPOZF010000321.1 GCA_026706165.1 Gemmatimonadota bacterium | reverse complement strand
CACCCTCCTTTCTCGCTTCAAGAAATGAAGTGTCCACGAAATCGGGTCAACTCCACCCCCAGATTCCCGGGAGGATCGGTGCATGTCAAATCCATGAACTCAGGTGGTTTCGAGATAGTTTCCAGCTGTCAAATATACCAATCCAGTTTCGCATTTTCCTGCACCCGCCTCCTCACCTGGATGCAAGGCTCGTCATCAGCTCCCCAAGCCGCTCGAGTTCGCTTCCGGGCATTTCGGGATCGAACGGCAGGTAGAGAGCGTCGGCCAGCCGCTCGGCTCCAGGCGCCGTGGAGCGGCCGTCGGATACCACGCCAAGCCGCTCGGACATGGCGTCGAAGCCCTGTCGGCGCAGTTGACTCTTCACCGCTTCCCGGTCGCGAACCAGAACCGGGACCATCCAGTAGGAATGGGTGCGCGCCTGGCGCGTCGGAAGCGCGACCTCGCGGCCCAGAGTGCGGAACAAGGCGCCCCCCGGTTCAGCGCGCCGGGTGACTGGCGCATCCCCCTCCCCAAGCCTTCGTTCCAGCATGCCGAGAAGAGCCGCGCATGGACGTCGGCGGATGTAGCGTATCAGCGGCTCGCGAGGGACATTGCGCGTGAGAGCTCGTATCCAGCCTTCGCGATCCAGTCCCAAGAGGTTGGTCGAGGAGACCAGAGCGGCGAAAATCGACGGATTCGATGCACCTTTCAGGACGCCGAAAAGAAGCACACGGCGCAAGTACTCGCTTGTCGCCTGGACCGGGTCCCGCTCCAGAAGACCCCTCATCTCGGCGCGCAGTTGCGGCTGGCGGACCCGGGCGATGGCCCCGCCGAAGGCCGTGGCGATCTTCATGGGCCCGAAGGAAAAGAGGGAAAGATCGGCTTCCGGGTGTCCGGACCAGCAGGGTCCCGCATAGGCCTGGGCACAATCCTCCACCACCGCGGCGCCATGCTGGCGGGCGACGGCTACCGCCGGATTCACGTCGACGCGGGCCCCGAAGAGGTGGGCGAGAACGATTGCCCGGGTGCGCGGCCCAATAAGCTGCTGGAGTGCGCGCGCGTCCCACGCCGTTGTCAACGGGTCGATGTCGAGTGGTACCGGCCGCAGGCCATGCTGCCGGGCAATGTGCGGCATGTCGGGAACGGTCAGGGCACTGAAGATAATCTCGCCACCAGGGTCCCATTTCTTCGCCCTCAAAAACAGGTCGAATGCCGAACGCACCGTGAGACAGGCGATAGTGTTGCGGTCGGCAGACCAGAGGTTTTCGATTCGTGCGGTGACGCTGTCCCGCCTCGGCGCAGACAGGCAGGCCTTGAGGGCAAAACGCCAGTCCCCCCAGGTAAGGTCAAACCGTTTGCAAGGCCAGACCATGCGTGTTGGTTCAGGTTATCGAGAACAAAGGGCGACCCGTGGTTGCGATCTGATCGTCGAAGCGAAAGGGATGAGGAGCTGATCGCCATTCTTTATAGATACGGATCGATCCAAGTTACCACGGGACATCCATATTCGGATGAACCTGCTGATTGCTCATCAAAGTGAACGGGAATCCTGCATCCCGGTCCTGATTCCCCTTTCGGCACTGCAACCTGACCTTGGCGCATTGAAAACCCGCCATTCTGTTCACGACCAGAAATCTCCACGACCAGAAATCTCAAAACTTAATTGGAGGGAGTCCCGGGTTGTCAGCATGCACCCCAACTCAATACTGCGGGTACGGAAAGACCCCGAGGGAATACACCCCTCGGGGTCTTTCAAAAAATGTCGCCTGAATCGGCGGAAGATGGCTCCGGCGGTAGGATTCGAACCTACGACCAATCGGTTAACAGCCGACCGCTCTGCCAGCTGAGCTACGCCGGAATTTTCCTCAGGTTGAAAGCTGAAAGTAGCCCCCGCCCGGGCGGCTGTCAATTCAGAAGGACTGCTTTCCAGCCTCTTTCAGTCTTCGCCGTAGTACTCCTTCAACACCTCGCTCCGGTTGGGATGCCGCAGCTTCTGCAAAGCCTTCTCCTTTATCTGGCGAACCCGTTCCCGTGTACGTCCGACATGCCTTCCGATCTCTTCGAGGGTCATGGGTTGCTGTCCATCCAGACCGTAATACATCCTCAGCACGCGCGCCTCCCCTTCGGTCAGGGTCTCCATGGCGCTGCGGATCTCGTCCCTCAGCTTTACCTCCGACAGGACTTCGTCGCAGGCCGGAAGGGTCTCGTCCGGCAGCAGATCGCCCAGGCAGCGATCGGCTTCGCCATCATCGCAGGGGGTCTCCAGAGACACCGGGCGTTGTGCCATCCGCAGCAGCAGATCCATGCCGTCGGGATTGACATCGAGTTCGGCTGCAATCTCGTCGCTTTCCGGGGGACGCCCGAGCCGCTGCTCCAGCTTGGTGAGGACTTTGTTGACCCGGGTCAACTCCCCGATCCGGTTGAGCGGCAGCCGCACGATGCGCGACTGTTCGGCCAGCGCTTGCAGGATTGACTGCCTGATCCACCAGACGGCGTACGAAATGAACTTGAACCCCTTCGATCCGTCGAAGCGCCTGGCGGCCACCATCAGCCCCAGGTTGCCTTCGTTTATCAGGTCCGAAAGCGGCAGTCCCAGATTCTGGTACTGCTTGGCGACACTGACGACGAAGCGAAGGTTAGCCTGCACCAGACGGGCGAGTGCGCTTTCGTCTCCCTCCTTGATCCGTTTGGCAATTTCGATTTCGTCCTTCGCCGATAATCCGACCGAATCCTCGATCTCGTGGAAATACTGATCGACCAGGGTATCGGTCTGAAGCGTGGAAGTCATGGAACACACCCCTCTTTCGCAAGTGGCGAAAATGGCGCTCAGTCCGCCTTGCCGCCTCGCAGGCAAGCAGATCAGAAAGACGAACCCTTCCCACTTGGCACCGCCGCTGAAATAACGGCGGCCGCTGTGCTGTCCGATCTACTCGGGGAGCAGATCGAACGCAGGGGAACTGACGGTCTGTCTCAGTGACGGTTCGTCAGCGTGGGGAAGGCGAAACAACTCCGCGCGGGGAAGCGCGAAAGGGAGCCGAAACAAACAGATACTATCTATGGGGAGTATTGAAAAC
>JAPOZF010000512.1 GCA_026706165.1 Gemmatimonadota bacterium | reverse complement strand
ACCACAGGCGCTCGGCATTTTCGATCAGGGCGTCGATGATGAACGGATGCGCCTTCACGGTGTGGCTGTCGATGAACTCGAAGCCGGGGGACCAGTTGCCCCTGGTATCCCTGGTAAACAGGCTGCTGTCCTCGATGACGGTTATCTCGCCGGTTCTTCCTTCCGCGCCTTTGTACCTGTATTGGGCCACGATCTTCCTCCCGCGGTAAGCTCCAATTGCACCTGCTGCCAACGTGGCAAATCCCGTGCCAAAAACCGGGGATGACACTGGTTCTTCGAGCCAACTTGTTGCCGCACTTGGCGGTTGGGGAAAACGTGCAGGGGAGGCGACCATGCGTCCGCCGGATCGAGAAGCAACGACCGCACTCAGTAATCTGGTACAGGGTCAGTTTTTTTGTAGGGGATCGCGGGGTTTCCGGACCCAGCTGCATCGACGCGGTCGCCGAAAGCGGGATTCTCCGGACCGGTCCGGCGGCTCTATGCAACGCACGGCACACATCCCGTTTCCGGCAGGTTACAGCGGCGGGGGCTCCGCGTTTCCCGGGCTTTCCGGGTCGCATCTGGTCGGCGCGTCCACTTCCCGGTTTGCAATGGTGCCTTTGAGCGCCGGCTTCGCGATGCTTTCTTTCCGTGGATATGCCCAAAGTCGAAATCTACCTCAGCCCGTTCTGCGGGTACTGCTGGAAGGCGCGGCTGATGCTGCGGCGAAAGGGGATTCGCTACACGAAGATCCCGATCCGCTTTTACTTCGGTTTCAAGCTGCCGACCGCAAACTACAGGGAAATGCTGCGCCGAACGGGCGGGGACGGCACGATCCCGCAGATCTTCGTCGACGGGGAGTACCTGGGCACCGAGGAGGCACTCGACGAGCTCGAAGGCCGCGGTGAGCTGGAGAAACGCCTGGCAAGCTCCTGACCGGCTGTGGAAATCCTCGACTTCAAGACGGAAATGCTGGGTGACGTCGCCGGTCTCTTCAACCGCGGCGTCGCCGGCGTGCCCAACTGCTGGCCGGTGGAGGAGGCGGATTTCGCCGGGGCGGTCGCCGCGGTCTCAGGAGGCGAAAGCGACGGAGGACCCTCCGTCGGGGACCAGGCACTGTCCGTAGCGGCCCTCGGGGGTGAGGTCGTCGGATTCGCGCACACCGGCATCGACCGCCGGGACCCCGGCGAGGCTCCTCGCGGGGCGATCTGCTTTCTCTGCTACGAGCGCGGCTGCCGCGCCGCCGGCCAGAAACTGCTCGCCGCGGCGGAGAGTGCGTTCGCGGCGCGATCCCTGACCGAGGTCTGCGCCTTCGACTCCAGCTACCGCTACCGCTTCTACTGCTTTCCCCACGCCTACCTCTCCGACCGCCTCGATCACGTCAGCGCCCTGCTCCAGTTCAACGGCTACCGGCTCACCGGAGGCGAGGTCTTTCTCAACGGGCTCGACTACGAAGCGGCCGGGCTGCCGCGCGTCGACCTCGACTTCGACCTGACGGTCGCCTGGCCC
Source organism: Gemmatimonadota bacterium (assembly GCA_026706165.1). The sequence continues at coordinate 1,573 of JAPOZF010000512.1, read as the reverse complement.
CGGGAAAGGGGCCTGCGCCCCGGCTGCCACGTCGTGGCGCAGCGGGACGGCGAAACCATGGGAGAATGCGAGATCGCCTGCGGCGGCGACTACTCGCGGCACCCCGATGCCCAGGATTACGGCTTCGTCAACTGGCTGGGTGTGGAGGAGCCGTACCAGCACCGGGGCCTGGGAAAGCTGTTGTTGTTCCGCGCCCGCAACGAGATGCTCGCTGCCGGATACCGCCACACCGCCATCAGCACCGCCCGCCACAACAACCGCGCCTTTCTTTTCTACAGCAATCACGGCTACCGCGTCGTCGACTGGACCTACCAGTTGAGCAAGTCGCTCGACCTGGAATGAGCCGGGGAAAGCGGCGGCCGACCGCTTTCGGGCAGGTTCGGCCTGCCGGCCTCGGGCGGGCGTGAGCCGCGGTCGGGGGATGGGCCCCGGGACTCACGATCCGTACGCCGCCTTCAGGGTAGCCGACTTCCGCCGCTACCTGTACGGCCGCGTCGGTCTCGCCGTCGGCACCAACGTTCAGGAAATAGCCGTCGGCTGGGAGATGTACCAGCGGACCGGCGAGGCCCTGGCCCTGGGGATGGTCGGCCTGGTGCAGGCGTTGCCCTGGATGGCCCTGGCGCTGCCCGCGGGGTACCTGGCCGACCGCTTCGACCGGCGCCGCGTGGCTCTTCTCAGCCTGACCGGCGCAACCCTCACCTCGCTGGGACTGGCGGCCCTGTCGATCGCCGAGGGACCGGTTGAGGCCATGTACGCCCTGCTGCTCCTCGATGCGGCCTCCAACGTCCTCGGAAGCCCGGCGCGCACCGCCCTGCTGCCGCAGATCGTGCCGCGCCAGGTCTTTCACAACGCCGTCACCTGGAACAGCAGCATGTGGCAGCTGACATCGGTCCTGGGTCCGGCTGCCGGCGGACTGGTTATCGTCTGGTCGGTTCCCGCCGCCTATCTCTGCGCCGCCGCCGGTTCCCTCGTCTTCATCATCATGTTCGGCCGCATCCGCCTGCAGCGAGACCGCCGCCCGGCGGCCCCCACCTCCGCCGCCATGATTCTCGGGGGTGTCCGCTACATCTGGCGCTCGCGGCTGGTGCTCTCCGCGGTCAGCCTCGACATGTTCGCCGTGCTGTTCGGCGGCGCCATCTACCTGCTTCCCATCTTCGCCAGGGACATCCTGGAAGTGGGACCCGGCGGCCTCGGCTGGCTCCGCGCCGCCCCGGCCGCGGGGGCTTTCTGCATGGCCATCCTGCTTGCCCACCTGCCGCCGATGCGGAGGAGCGGCCGCAATCTCCTGTGGTGCGTCGCCGGATTCGGGATGGCCACGATCATCTTCGGCCTGTCGACGTCGTTCTGGCTGTCGCTCGCCATGCTTTTTCTCACCGGCGCCTTCGATCAGGTGAGCATGGTGATCCGCCACACCCTCGTTCAGCTGCTGACCCCCGACGAGATGCGGGGCCGTGTCACCGCGGTCAACAGCGTTTTCATCTCCGCTTCCAACAACCTCGGCGGCATGGAGTCAGGTCTCGTCGCGCACTGGTTCGGCCCGGTCTTCTCGGGAGTCAGCGGCGGTCTCGGCTCC
>JAPOZF010000396.1 GCA_026706165.1 Gemmatimonadota bacterium | reverse complement strand
GTTCCGGCGCGCGAGCTCGACCAGTGCGGCGCGGTCGCGCTCGTCTTCGGGCCTCACGGCGGCGTGCAGCAGGACATTGAGGCGGTCGGGGTCATGGCGCTGGTCGTCACTGGCGAATGCGCCGGCGTTAGGGAGTTCGATCCGGTGGGGCTCGGCTTGCGCGTCGCGGGCGGCACGGCGGATCGCCTCGAACTCCGCAATGAGGTCGGCCATGTCGATCCAGCGGCGGTCGGCATGGTCCCTGTGGGCAGGGTCGTCGAGGGCGCGCCAGTTGCGGAAGGTGTTGACGAACTGCCCGGCTCGGAGCTCCCACCTGCGGTAATCCGGGTCGAGGTCGTAGAGGGACCGGGGCGCCGGCGCGGGCGGCGCGGCGGGGATGTCATCCTCGGCACCGAACAGCCTGCGGGCGCGGTCGATGAGCCCCGGACGAGCGGTTGGTTCCTCGGGGGGCGGCGGTTTCGGGGCAAGGGCGCGGTCGAGAATGTCCGAATAGTCCCTGAGAGCCACCTTGATTTCCGCCGGTTTAGCACGCGCCGACGGCGGCTGACTGCCCTACCGCCGCCCCGTTTGGGGTAATGTAGCGCTTCCCTGAATGTCCCCTTTGTTGGAGACTAGGATGAGTGGGGCGGGGTGCGCCGCACCACACACTTCAATGAGACCGGTGGGACGGTGAGTGTGTCACCCGGACGATCCGCCGCTCGACGCATCGAAGGGGCGCAGTTGAACACTCGGTTCCATCAGGAACGCGATGGCCAGCCCGACCCTCTCGGCGGCGGCCTCGATCTCACGGTCGCCGACATGAGTATAGCGCATGGTCATGCGCACATCGCTGTGTCCGAGCAAGCGCGCGGTGACGGTCAGCGGCACGCCGTTCAGCACCGCCTGGCTGGCTACGGTATGGCGGAGATCATGCAGGCGGACATCCTCTATGCCAGCCTCGCGGCGCGCCCGGTACCAGAGTGGCAGGCCCCGGCGCTGAGGCCGGGACGGGTCCCCGACAGAGGGAAAGAGCCAGAGGCCGTTGCCCTCCGTCATGCGGCGCGCGACGATTTCCTTGGCCGGGCCGTTGAGCAGGACCGTTCGTGGCCCGGTCTTGCTGTCCCGGAGCTCCAGCCGGTCGTCCCTGACCTCCTCCCGGCGAAGACGCAGGATCTCGCCCTTGCGACAACCGGTGAGCAGCAGCAGGCGGACAATATCGGCTTGCTGTGCTTCCGATGCGGAGCCTCGTGCATAGCGGTCGAGTACCCGGTGGAGGCGGGCGATTTCCTCGCGGGCGAGGAAACGGGTGAGCCGGGCCTCGGGATTGCGCTGGATGCCGCGCGCCGGGTTGACCTCAATATGGCCGCAGGCAATGGCATGGTTGAGAATCTGCCGCAGCAGGTCCAACGCCCTGTTAGCTCCGCCGGGGGCGGTGCTGCTGTAGTCCTCGAACCAGCCGAGCGCCATGCTGCGGGGGATCCGGTCGAGGCGCCGGGAGCCGAACGCCGGCAGCAACTGGCGTTTCAGCACCCCGCGAAACCCCTTCTGCGTGGAAGGCTTGCAGCGGTCGAAGCAGGCCACCTTCCAAGGCCCGGCGACGAAATCCCGGAAGAGCGGCGCCGCTTCGCACATGTCCCTGTCCGCCTCGATCGTGTCGGACGCCGCCTCAAGACAGGCGCGGCGCACCTCCTCCACCTTGCGCAGCAGCGCCGGGCCGAAGGACATCTTCTTCACGCCCGTATCCGTCTTGCGGTGGTAGATGAAGGTCCGGCTCCCGGAAGGACGCACCCGTACGCCGAGACCGGCCATGTTCATGTCCCAGACCGTGTATTCGCGCGCCTCGGGCCGGAGCCTTGCAATGCCGGCGTCGGTGAGCCTCCTGCGCTTCGGCATGGCTTATCCCTCCCCCAGAATGGCGGCCAAGGCGTCGCTCGCCTCCCGCACGGAACGGTCGGACAAATGCGCGTATTTGAGTGTGGTCGCTGCGTCGTTGTGGCCGAGCAGCCGCGCGATGGTCGTGACGCTCTCGCCCTGCATGATCGCGATGCTGGCATATGTATGGCGGCAATCGTGAAGCCGCACATCGGCGATCCCCGCCTCCTCCCGGACCCGGTGCCAGAACCTTTCCAAGACCGTAGTGGACAATGGCCCCTGCCGCGCGGGCGAGGGAAAGACCCATCTGCCCCGGCGTGGAAGCTCGTCCAGAATCTCCCGGGCAGGCGCAGACAGCCAGACGGTCCGGGGCCCGCTCTTGCTGTCGCGCAGGAACAGGCGGCCCTCCCGGTAGTCCGACCACTGAAGTGTCGCAATCTCGCTCTTGCGGCAGCCGGTCAGCAGCAGCAGGCGGACGAACGCGACATAGAACGGATACCGCGCCTCATGGCTGTCGAGAACCCGCGCAAGCCTGCGAAGCTCCGTCTCCGAGAGGAAACGCTCGCGCCCCTTGCGCCGGTAGCGGCGGATGCCTGTGCAGGGATTGCTGCCTTCCGGGCGGTAGCCGTAGAGTTCCGCCTGGTGCATGATGACGGAGAGGATGGGCGCGGACCGGTCGGCCGCCACCGGCGTCGCGTGCAGGGAAGCGAACCAACGCTGCACATCCTCTCTCGCGATGTCGGCGATATTTCGTCCCCGGAACCACGGAAGGATCGTGTTGCGCAGATAGTTCCGGTTGACCTTCAGCGTTCCGGGCTTCCAGTTCCGCCCGTAGCGGTCGAAGACTTCCGAGGCCACGGCCTCGAAAAGCCTCTTTTCCGGGAGTGCGGGCGCCTCGTCGCGCCGGATGGCAGCAAGCGCCTCCCTGGCGCGTCGACGGGCCTCGTCCAGACCGATAGCGGCTGTATCGCCGATGGTCTTCCAGAGACGCCGGCCCTCATGCTGGCTGTGGATGAAGTAACGCTTGGACCCCGAAGGCAGGACCCGGACGCCGAAACCCTTCAGTTCGCCGTCGCGAATGTCGTAAGGTGCCTTGCGGGGCTTCAGCGTCTCGATCCGGCTCTCCGAGAGATGGATGCGGGACATGGATATTCCTCCTGCGTTCTGTTGCAGGCGGAGGGAAGCGCGGTTGCATTTCGACCCCGGACCTGCG
>JAPOZF010000446.1 GCA_026706165.1 Gemmatimonadota bacterium | reverse complement strand
ACCTGCAGTCCGCGGTCTCGCGAATTGATCTGCGGACCAAATTACAAGAACAACCGCAATTATAAAGTTGGCATAAGGTAAGGTTGTCCCTATATTCAGGGCATGACGACATTCTACGAGTTTCAGAAACGATTTCCCGACAACGCGGCGTGCCTCGAACACTTGATGAAGGTTCGCTACGGGGGCACCGAGATCATATGTCCCAAGTGCGGCCGGCGCGGCAAGTTCTACCCCATGCGTACGCAGCTTGGGTACGTCTGCCAGCATTGCGGCCACCACGTCCACCCGTGTGCAGGGACCTCCCTGCACCGGACGCACGCGCCGCTGCACAAGTGGTTCTTTGCCATGTTCCTGTTCAGCACGTTCCGCCACGGCGTGTCCGCGAAGGAACTGGAGCGGCAGTTGGGGGTGTCCTACCCCACAGCGCTTCGCATGACGCACCTGATCCGTGAGCACATGGCTGAGGTGGACGGAGAACACCCGTTGGACGGGGACGTGGAAGCCGACGAGACTTACGTGGGCGGCCGCCGTCGCGGTGCGGGCCGAAGCTATCGGAAGGATCGGGCCGTCGTGTTCGGTATGGTCGAACGTGAGGGCGACGTCATGGCGAAGGTCGTCCCGGACGTGAAGCGGCGGACCCTAGAGCCGATCATCCGTGAGAACGTGGAGAAAGGGTCCACCGTCCACACGGATGAACTACGCTCCTACCTGTCACTTGGGAAGGCCGGCTACGTGCATCGGACCGTCAAGCACTCGGAAGGCGAGTACGTGGACGGTGATTCACACGTCAACGCAGTCGAGGGGTTCTGGGCCCGGCTTAAGAACTCGATTCGGGGGACTCATGTTCACGTGTCGAAGAAGCATCTGTCGAAGTACGTGAAGGAGTTTGAGTACCGGTACAACCGGCGGAAGCAGCCCGAACGGGTGTTGGCGGACCTGCTGGCGCAGTTCTGACCATCCGACCGAGCAACCGGTCGAAACGCTGCCAGGCGATTGAAGTTGGATAGGCGTCGTCGACCATAATGAGACTCTAGCCGACGACGCACGACCCGGCTAGAGCCAGGGTTGGCCCGGCGGCAGAGGGTATTGATCGGGAGTAGCCACATCGGCCTCCTCTATTTGTACGAGGGGCCGATTGACGCTACAATCGATGTGAACTAGGTTTTAGTTACATCGATGTCGTCCGCTCGGCCCCTTCAGGAGGGCGGACATTCCGGCCGGGAGAGCGACAACTCTCTCGGCCGGAACACGTTTCGGGCAGCGTAGCTGAACTACCTTCTTGCTGCAAAAATGCCGGTCATCTCACCTTCTCGGAACCAGCCGGCCGCTTCCTCGTGGTTATCGCCGTGGAATCCCACATGCAGGCCGTAGCGTGCCAGGGTGCCCCGGTCTCTCGGTTCAATGCCTGACCACTCGTGACTCCAGCCGTTCGACAGGTTGATTCCCACGTCGAACAGCCCTTCAGACGACAAAGTAATGCCTGCCTGTCCGTGTGAGCTCCTGCCGGTCTGAATGTGCTGACCTACGGCCGGGCCTGTCCATCGTGCAGGACCGATCGGAGGAGCGCTGGCGAACCGCGGGCCAGCCTCCCACATGTGATAGATCACACCCGGTTTAAGGCGACCGAGTATGGCAACATGTTTGCCCCAGAATGCGAAGGCACGGTAATCCCCCGCCTGGACGTCGGCCGCACTGATACCGTTAAAACCAGGTCCCGGGAGCATGTCGCCCAGCGGCCCCAACAAGGACTCCGCAGTCGCCCGACGCGGCGGCAGCTGGAACGTGCCGTCCGGCCCGAAAGACGCAAAGATGTGACGGATCTTCGGAGCAAGCCCGAACAGTGTGTCCACTTCTCCTAACGGAGGATCGTAACCGGGAGTCGGGGTGTCGTCACAGGGGACCTGACCCGGAAGGCAGTCCTGCGCCACAGGAGGCGGCGCGGGGAACTCCTGCACGCCCTCATTAATGTCTGGTGGGTCTTCCAGCGGGACGTCGGAGGTGAGAGGACTCTCGCTGCCGCCGCAGGCGGTCAACAGGAGAAGGGCGGTCAGTGCCGCCCGGAAGGAACACATCGGTCCCTCCTATATTTGAGTTCGGGGTTCCGGTCTCCTGGCTTTACTGTCCCGCATCATCAACTCTCCTTCCAGTTCTTCGGCCAGATCGACGGCCATCACTGCAAGGGCGCTTACCACGCCGGTATCCATGTCGGAGGGTTTGACGTTGGGGTTGGACAGAAGCCCGCATAGGGCTTCACCGGCAAGCTGACGCATGCCGGGATGAATGTCTAGACTCATGGTCATGGGGTTACCCCGAAAGAATGACCGACCGGACGGGTGCCGGGTCGGTCGCCAAACAACTTTCGGGTTTGTAAAGTTCCCGCGTATTTCCTTGCGGTGTTCTATTCCGCGGGCGGCCCGACATAGGGCGCCCGAAAGTGTTTGGCGATGCAGTCAGGGTGGAAGGTCAGGACGGAATGTCAAGGCTTACAGCAGTCCGTAGCCCGGGAATTTCTCCAGCCTTCGTGATTCACGCTGTGCGGATTTCAGGTCTCGTGCCCGTGCCCTCCCTGCCAAGAAGTAAAACCATTCAACCTGACCTTCCACGGTGCCGAAGACAGGGGTGGGGATGCCTACCTCCCGCAGCTCTCTGTAAACGGCCTCCTCGTCCAGTGTGGGCGGGTATTCACGCCTTCCTTGCTGTTCATGCCTTCGATCCAGGTCAGCGCCCACTTCGGCGATCCAGTCCGCCATCCGGTGGAAGCGCGGTGTCCTGCCGCGCCGTTCGTAAACAATCGAGAGGGCTTTCGCGTTTGCGAATAGGACCAAAGCCGTTCCCATCGTGATGAGGGCAGCGTATTCGGCCAGTCCGAGTCCATAACCGAAGACCGTCCACTTTCCCCACGCCCAATCAACCACGGCCCAGACGTCTCCGCCAAGACCCAGAATCGTTCCGACAACTCTGAACATGGGCGCCGATCATAGGAACACTCTACCTTATGTCAACTTTATAATCGCGAGAACAACCTTCCGCTCGCAGGCAGCGCGACGCACGATCCTTGTCTAGTCACGCT
>JAPOZF010000809.1:1592-3076 GCA_026706165.1 Gemmatimonadota bacterium | reverse complement strand
CAGAAGAACAGCCCGACGCGCAACAGCCTCAGCGCCCTCAGGCTGCGAAACGCCCGGAGCAGGCGCCCCAGGCCGCCGACGCCGAGGTCGCCGGAGGCGGCGATGACCTGCACCGGGGGCAGCGGTATCGAGGTGATGAAGTCGATCCAGTTGTTCTTCCAGTACCACTTCCTGGAATCGGCGAGCCTGTACTCGAAGAAGAAGTTGGCCATGAAGAGGCCGCAGCATACCACGTCGATGATCCAGAATACCCACAGCGTGCTCACCGGGAAGTGGGGCAGCACCTCGACGACCGGATCGGCGTAGTTTTCCCCGCTGTCGATGATCTTGACCTGCGCCAGCTTTCCCCCGACCACCTGCCCGGAAGCAAGGGCGTGCGAACCTTCCTCATCGGAAATGTGGACGTTCACCCGCTCGTACCCGTCTCCCCCGTTCAGAATGAGGATCCGGCTTATCTTCCCCTCCTCCACCTCCGCCCTGGCAACGGCGCCGCCGCCGGTGGCCCCGATGCCGAGCAGGTCGACGACGAGGATGGTGATGAGGAACAGAATGAGGAAGAAAATCAGCAGATCCTTGAGTTTCACCCTGCCGGCACTGCCCAGTACCCTGGCCTGCTCGTCCATCAGGTGTTTCTTCTGGCGCGCCTGCTCGATGATCCGGGCCTTGTCCACCAGTTTCTCTCTTTCGGCGTTGAGCCTCGAGAGCTGCGCTTCGGCCTTGTCGAGGTTCAGCTCGTACTGCCCGTGCCTTTTGATCAGGCTGACCGTCTCCACTCTTTCCGCCATGGCGTCGAGCTCTTTCTCTTCGGCGGCCAGCTGGCGGTCTATGCGGTCGATCTCCTGCACTACCACGTCCTTCATGCGGGTAATGCGTTCGAGGGAGCAGGATTCCAGTCGCTTCGAAAATGACATCTCGTTCCGTCTGTGCTCCGGGTTCAGGTCAGTTCGGGGGATTGGTGTGCTGCGAACATGTGCCTTGAAAAATAAGGCCGCTTCCGGGATTCAACTTTCCGGGCATGGTCCGGCGCGCCGGCCGGCGAGTCCGCTGAACGGCGCAGCCGTGCCTTCGACTTCATGACCGAGTCCCCCTCCCGCTCCGGCTTCAGCCTCAAGGGCCTGTCGATCGGCGTGCTCCTGTGCGTGGCCATCGGCCTGGTCGCCCCGTACTGGGCGGTCTTCACCTACAACGGGGTCGGCTTCGCCCCCGCCTCGCCGGGGGCCATCCTGTTCCTCATGGTCACCGTCCTCGCCAGCGCCGCGGTAGGCCTGATCAGCCGCCGCCTGTCGCTTTCCAGGGCCGACCTCGTGCTGATCTTCTGCATGCTGCTGGTGGCCATAACCGTGCCGACCTGGGGGACGATGTTCTTCCTGATCGGCACCATGGTCTATCCCTTCTACTTCGCCACCCCGGAGAACCGCTTCTCCGACCTGCTGCACCCCTACATCCCCTCCTTGATCGCCTGCGCGTCCTGCGGGACGATCCAG
>JAPOZF010000809.1:0-1582 GCA_026706165.1 Gemmatimonadota bacterium | reverse complement strand
CTACTACGAGGGGCTGCCCAAGGGGGCTCCGATCCCCTGGGAGGCGTGGGTCGAGCCGATGGGACACTGGCTGGCCCTGACCACGGTGATGGGGTTCATGCTGATCTGCATGAGCGCCATCCTGCACCGGCAGTGGTCGGTTCACGAGCGCCTCACCTACCCCATGATGCAGCTGCCGCAGCAGATGATCGACGACGGCGGGGGGATCGGCCGCCGCCTGGCCCCCTTCTTCCGAAGCAAGGCGATGTGGCTGGGGTTCGCGGTGCCGGTGATCACCCTGAGCCTCAGCGGCCTCAACCACTTCTGGCCCGAGGTTCCCGAGTTCCGGCAGGTCGGGGGCCTGCGCCTGTTCAACAACACCATACACCTCGGGTTCTACTTCAAGCCCGCCTATCTCGGGTTCTTCTACCTCGTCGACCTGAACATCCTGTTCAGCATCTGGTTCTTCTACCTGCTGTGCAAGTTCCAGGACGGCGTGTTCAAGATCCTCGGCATCGCCAACACCGAGAAGCTGAGCGTGTACGAGTACTCGCAGTCGGCCGACCTGACCCACCAGATGACCGGTGCCGTGATCGTCTTCGTCCTCTACGGGATGTGGATCGCCCGCGGGCATATCCTGGCGGTCGCCCGGAAAGCCTGGAATCCAACAGAGGGAACCGACGGCAGCGGGGAGCTGCTGAAGTATCGAACCGCGGTGATCGGCTTTCTGGCGAGCCTGGCATTCTGCGGCGTCTGGCTGTGGCGGTCGGGGGTGCCGGCGGTCACTCTGCCGGTACTGCTGATCGTCAGCCTGATCTTCTTCACCCTCGTGGCGCGGGTCGTGACCACCGCCGGGGTCGCCACCGCCCGCAGCCCGATCGTGCCGGCCTTCTTCATCATATCGGGGCTGGGGACGTCGATACTCGGCGCCAAGGGCCTGGTGGCGCTGAACTTCACCTTCATCTGGCAGGGGGAATCGCAGCTGTCGGCGATGGTCGCCACCTCCAACGGGCTGAAGCTCGCCGAGCGCATTCCCGGGCCCAAGGGCCGCCTGTTCTGGGGGCTGATGCTCGCTCTCGTGGTCACCTTCCTCGCATCGGCCTGGATGACCCTGAAACTCGGCTACACGTACGGCGCCATAAACCTCAACCTCCTCAACTGGGTGGGGGCTCACGGTTGGCCCTCCCTCGGGGCCAAGATCGCCGACATGCCGGACGCCAACATGAGGGGGTGGCTGTTCCGCGGGATCGGCGCGGCGGTGGAGGGGTTCCTGATGTTCGCCCAGCACCGGTGGCACTGGTGGTCCCTGCACCCGATCGGGGTCACCATCGCCGTCGGCTGGCTGACCAGCAAGATCTGGTTCCCGGCACTGATCGCCTGGGTGGTCAAGCTGACCATCCTCTTCTTCTGGGGCCCGCGCATGTTCCAGGTGATGAAGCCGTTCTTCCTCGGCCTGATCATGGGAGAGATTGCCGTCGGGGGCATCTGGGGAACGATCTTTCCGTTCACGAGCGAAACCGGCCGCTGGCTCACCTTCATCTAACCTCCCGTGCCGGTAAACCCGGGGAACGAACAGCGCGGTCGTGCGTCGAATCCCGTCTAC
>JAPOZF010000230.1 GCA_026706165.1 Gemmatimonadota bacterium | reverse complement strand
GGGGTCGTCGAGGACCATCGTCACCAGGCTCATCAGGGGCGGCCCCATCGCCAGGGCGCCGCCCCAGGTGCTGGCGCGCACGAAGTCTACCTCGCCGAGGCGGCCCGAGCGCACGAGGTCGCGGACCGCGATATACTGGGGGAAGAACCGCAGCTGCGTGTTGACGACGACGCGGCAGCCGGTGCGCGCGCTCACCTCGGCGATCTCCAGGGTCTCCATCGGCCACAGGGACAGCGGCTTTTCGACGATGACGGCCTTCACCCCGGATTCGGCGGCGGCGCGGATGCCGGCGAGGCGGTAGTCGGGCTGGGTCACTATGTGGAGCACGTCGGGCCGCTCCGCCTCCAGCATCCTCCCCAGGTCTCCGTAGCGCCCCGGAACGCCGTGCTTGTCGGCGTACTCCCTGCACTTGTCCCCGTCGAGGTCGCAGCAGGCGACGAGGCCCATGGAATCGATCCCGGGGTAGACGGAGGCGTGCTGGTGGGAGTGGGAGCCGCACCCGAGAATGGCGGACCGGTACATGGCGGTTTTCTATCGTGGGTCCTGGCAGGCGATGCGGTTTTTGGCAAACAGGGGGCGCGGCGCCGGCAAGTGGTTGCGGCCTTTGCCGCAGGGTATGCTCCGGGCAGGAATATAGGTTTGCCCCGGCCGCCTGACAGTCCTTCTACGACCCGGGGCGGCGGCGATGAAACCACCGAGGACTCCCTCGCGCCGGCTGGCGGGGCCGCGAAGACGGGACGAGGACTGCGAGACACGACGGACGGGAGACAGGCCGGGAAGGGGAAATTGTGCCGTTACCCCATGTGGGGTACCTTGCCCGCCGGAACCCGCGAAACCTCGAGGTTCCGCTTCGCAGTCCCCCCCACCGAACGCCCCCCAAAACCGTGATGGAGAGAGCGTCATGAGCTGGGAAGTGGTCGATCGCGTTACGATATACCACGAGACCGGGATGTACGCCCTCTGCCCCAACGTGGTGCGCACGCCGTCGGGAGACCTGATGGTCTTCTTCCAGAGGGCGCCGCATCTGGGTTATCCGCACCACGGCCATCCCCTGTTCAACGTGCAGGCATGCCGCTCCCGGGACGAGGGACGGACGTGGAGCGAGGCGGCCCTGGTGACCTCCGATCCGTTCGGGGGAATCATCGACCGCGGCGTTCACACCCTTTCGGACGGGAGCATCTTCATGCACTGCTCCTGCACCGAGCTGGTGCCCGCGGAAGGGTCGGAGCAGCCGGGGGGGCACGGGACCGAATGGATCTCGCGGCCGGGAAAGCCCTTCTGGGTGCGGTCGCGGGACGACGGCCACACCTGGAGCGCGCCCAAACGTTTCCCGCCCGTTCCCGACGCGGTCTGGGGCCACCCGGCCGACCACTCGGGGGTCTGCAGGAGCGGCCTGATCGAGATGCCGGACGGGCGCCTGCTCGTTCCCAGCAAGGCGACCGACCGCCCCGACGGCTCCATGCCCTGCTTCGGCATGATGAGAGTCTCCCGGGACATGGGGGAGACGTGGGAGTACGGAGGGAGGATCGCCGAGGACCCGGTCGCCCACTTCAGCGAGCCGGCCATACACCGCACCCCGAGCGGCCGCATCCTCGTGATCTTCCGCTGTCACGCCAATCGGCCGCAGGACGAGAGCATTCCCCTGAGGGACCGCCAGTACAACAGCCGCTTCCAGGCCCTGGTCACCTCCGATGACGGCGGCGAGACCTGGTCGCCGTGGCGGCGCTCGGCTCACGGGTACCCCGCCCACATGCTCGGACTCAGGGACGGGCGCATCTTTCTCACCGTCGGCACCCGCTGGGACGGACAGTCCGGCTGTCTCGCCAGGGTTCTCGATCCCGAGGGCAGCGAGCTGGAAACCGCGCCGATCTTCGAAACCGCCCCGGACCTGGAGACCACGCCGGATGTGATCGTCCGGAGCGACTCGTTCACTCATGACTGCGGCTACCCCTGGTCGGTGGAGCTCGAGGACGGCAGAGTCCTGGTGGTCTACTGGCATCACTACCCGGACAACCACAGGGGCATCGAGGGGGCCGTCGTTGCCGAGCGTTGAGCCGCTTTCGAGGCAAGGAGAATCGCCATGCTGTTTTTCACGCCGCACAAGCGGGTCTGGCCGCTGACCGTGTGTCTGGCGCTGTCCGGGTGCGCCGGCAGCTCCCCCATGACAACTGCGAATCAGTCGAAGGCCGGCGCCTGGGAGATCGGAACACCCATCGTCGCCTACTACCACGGACCCGGAGGCGGCGGGGGCAGGTGGGGTCCGTTGACCGACGGGATGGCGAGGAAGCTGGTCGACGGGGGGTTCAACGTGGCCTGGGGGAGCTCCGTCGAAGATCTCGACGTCGCCCACGCGCACGGATTGCGGATGGACCTGATCGCCTGGGACCTGAGAGAGCCGGAATACCTCGACGACCCGGAAGCCAGGGCGAGGATCGACTCGGTCATCGACAGGGTCAAGGACCATCCCGCCTTGTACTCCTACGCGATCACCGACGAGCCCAGCGCCGTCAGGTTTCCGGAGTTCGCGAGGCTCGTCGACTACATACGCGAGCGCGACCCCGCCCACCTGGCGCACATCAACCTGTTTCCCACGTACGCCAGCGCCGCCGCGCTCGGCACCTCGGGCGGCACCGTCGAGGCCTACCGGGAGCACCTGCGCCAGTACGTCGATATCGTCAAGCCCGACCTGATCAGCTACGACCACTACAACCTCTACAAGACCAACGACGGCAATCAGTATTTCATGAACCTCGCGCTCGTGCGCGAGGCGGCGCTGTACGGGGGCATCCCCTTCATCAACGTCATACAGGCCGTTTCCCTGGGCGAGTCCCACCGCATACCCACCGGCGACGAGAGCAGGTACCTGGCGTATACCACGCTGGCCTACGGCGGCCAGGGCATTTCGCATTTCGTGTACTGGCCCTACGCGGAGTTCCATGGAGGCATTTCCGGATTCGAAGACACGGAGTGGAACGCCGAGCGGGCGGCAGCAGACGTCGCGGCGCCGCTGACCCCGTTGGGAGAGGCGGTGCGTGACATACATCCCGAGTTCGTCGCCGTCGCCGAGCAGCTGCAGCC
>JAPOZF010000716.1 GCA_026706165.1 Gemmatimonadota bacterium | reverse complement strand
CATGGCGCTCATGGGCATGGCGTCGATCTCCATCGCCCTGATCCAGAAGTCGGTCTCGGTACTCATCTTCTGATCCCCCACATGTGCGTTGCCAATGGCTGACCGTGGAGTCGAGTGGGCGGACTTCGGATGGCAGGGGATCTTCCTGCGCGTTCCGGACGAGTGGAACCTCGGCAAGGTCGACGGCGACGCGAAGAGCGGCTACGCCCGCCTCGACGACGCCGAGATCGTCCGCGCCGAGGTCGAGTGGCGGGAGACCCCGGAGCGGGGGCGCAGACTGCCGGTCCCCGACCTCGTGGAGCGCTACCTCGACAAGCTCGAGAAGAAGGCGGAGAAGATGGACACCCCGTTCTCCGTGACCCGGCAGGCGAAGTTTCTGCGCGACAAGCGCTGGCTCGAGGGCTCGGAGTACGAGGCCTTCACCTGGCGCGCCGACTACCTCGCCTACAACCTGGCGCGCGCCTGCCCGGAGTGCGGGCGCATTCTCCTGCTGCGCGTTCTCGCCCGGCTCACCGAGAACCTCGAAGAGCTCGCCGACCTCGTCTTCCGCTCCGTCGCCTGCCACAGCGGCGACGGGCAGCGCTACTGGAGCGTCTACGGCATGTCCTTCCGGGTGCCCGAGGATTTCAATCTCTCGAAGCACGAGCTCAAGTCCGGCAACATCCAGATGACCTTCGAGAGGAAGAACCACAGCTGCCGGGTGCAGCGCCTCAGCATGGCGCAGATGCTGCTCAAGGGCACGACCCTTCAGGAATGGTACCCCAACTTCTTCCGCAAGCAGCTGCGCGATTTCAACTTCGATATGGCCGAGACCGAAGTGGGAGATCACCGGGGACTGCGGGTTACGGGGCGGCCGCGCAGCCGCTTTCGCCAGCTGCTGCGGCCCCTGCCGCTGCTCAACCCGCGCCCCCGCCAACACCTCGACGCCCTCGTCTGGCACTGCGAGGAGGGCAACCGCATCTGCGTCGTCGAACACCTTTACAAGAGGCAGAAGGAGCGGGACGACCTCTCCGACCGCCTGAGCGCCGCCTATGTTTGCCACCCGCAAGAAACCGAAGCTGACGCGCGAGGCGATGCTCAACTCGCGTCCGGCGCGAAACGACCTGCTCAAGTGGGATAAGACGGAGAGCGGCGAGGTCCGCATAACCGTCACCCGCATCGACTCCTGGAAGGTGCGGCTGCTTTCCAAGCTTTTCTACGTCCCCAGGAAGCGCACCATCACTCTCGATGAGGTGGGTACCGATATCTGGCAGATGTGCAACGGCCGCACCTCGGTCGCGCAGATGATCGAGGAGCTGCGCGACAAGTACAAGCTCGACCGCAAGGAGGCGGAGGTGTCGCTGCTGCAGTACCTGAAGACGCTGGGCCAGAAGCGCTTTGTCGGCTTCGTCCTCGAGGGGGCGGAAAGCTCCGAGCGGAAGCAGTACTCCAGGGCGAATGCGAGCGGCAAGAAGTGGGAGAAGTGAGAAGCGGGCGGGGGAACCTGACGGAGATACCGGCAGATCCGCCGCTGGCGGATCTGTAATCCGGGGCGCCTGCGGACTTCTGGTTGTCCGGATGTCTTCGGAGCGCCGGCCGCCGGCGGCGGTAGGCGGGAGAAGCGGTGCCTTCCCCCGCAAGTCCCGGTTGAACTCCCGGCGAGGAGGAGGATCGCCCGTTCGCCGATGCTTCGACGGCCGCTCCTCCCCGGTTTTTCAGGCTCGGGACCGGCGCCGGCGACGACAGTCGGACGCGGTTGGCGCACCCGGCTCTCCCTTCCATCCGTCGCCGGTCGACAGCGGCGCATACCCGCCCCCGGCACTCCATTTTTCGACACCCTACCGGGGTCGGGAATCACGGACATGACCGGGAGTTCCGACTGGCGGTACGGGGTCGCCAGGTTTCTGTCGCACCTGTTCAGTCCGGCGGCGATGGCCGTGTGGGTATTCTCCGGACTGGTGATTCTGCGCCCCGGCGAGGCCGGCTGGAAAGCCCTGGGGACCGCCCTCTTCCTTTTCACCCTGCTGCCCTGCGCCGTCATGGTGCTGCTGCGCCGCCGCGGTCTCGAGGACGTGTACGATCCCGAGCCGTTCCTCAGGCAGCGCATCCTCCTGATGGGAACTGCCTGCTACCTGGCGGGATTCCTGGTTCTTGCCGCGATGGATGCCGCCCCGGTAATGACCTGGAGCGCCGCCTCGATCACCGTGGCGGCGGCGGCTGTCCGCGTCGTCGACCGCTTCTGGAAGATCAGCATTCACTCGGTCGGGGTCGCCGCGGGGGTGTTCGTCCTGATGACCGTGGGCGGCGCCGGGCTGTGGCCCCTGCTCGCCGCCCCCCCGCTCGCCGCCTGGGCGCGCCTGCGGCTCGGGGCGCACACGGTCGCGCAGGTGCTTGCCGGGATTCTGCTCGGGGCCCTGGTGCCCGCCCTCCTCCTGCCCCATTTCGGCTGACCTCCATGCAGACCGCTACCGGCCTCGTCCGCCGCATCACCTTCCACAATCCCGACAACGGTTACACGATCGCCCAGGTCGAGCCGGAGACGGAAGAAAAGAAAGCTCCCGAGGGGATAACGGTGGTCGGGGTCATGACCGGGGTCGCCGAGGGGCAGACCGTCGAGGTCACCGGCGCCTGGGAAGACCATCCGAAGTACGGCAGGCAGCTCAAGGTCGAGTCCTGCCGGGCGGTCTTTCCCACCACCGAGGAGGGGATCCGCCGGTTCCTTTCCTCGGGGCTGGTCAAAGGAGTGGGGAAGAAGTTCGCCGAGCGCATCGTCGCCCGATTCGGCCGGGACACCCTCGAGGTGCTCGACAGGGAACCCCGGCGCCTGCTCGAGGTGCCGGGACTGGGCCGCAAGCGGGCGGGGATGCTGGCGCGGGCCTGGTCGGGGCAGCGCCGCATGAGGGACGCGATGGTCTTCCTGCAGTCGCACGGAGTCGGTTCGGCGGCGGCGGTGAAGATCTTCCGGAAATACGAGCAGGAGGCGATCGCGAAGGTGAGGGAGAATCCCTACCGGCTGCAGCGCGACATCGACGGCATCGGGTTCGTGACCGCCGACGCCGTCGCTTCGCAGCTGGGGATCGCGCACGACGCCCCGCAGAGGATCC
>JAPOZF010000464.1 GCA_026706165.1 Gemmatimonadota bacterium | reverse complement strand
GGATCTGCAGCACCACCGGGAGCTTGTCGTAGATCGAGCCGAGGTGGGGGACGTACCCGGTGATCCCCTCCTCGAAGAAGAGGTCCTGCAGCTGCGCGTAGCGCCGGGCGTTGCGCGCCTT
This sequence comes from Gemmatimonadota bacterium, assembly GCA_026706165.1. Next base: position 2,965 of record JAPOZF010000464.1, on the reverse strand, counting down.
GCTGCTCCCCTCCATCCAGTACTCCTTGACGATCTCGCCGCCGGCGTTGCGGACGAGGTTGCCGGCGCTTTCGGTGTAGCGGGCGAAAAAGTTGCCCATCATCAGCGCGTCCGCTCCCAGGGCCAGGGCCACCGACATCTCCGCGGGGCCGCTGATGCCGCCGTCGGCGATCAGCGGAATGTAGCGGCCCTCCTTCTCGAACAGGGCGTCCCGCACCGGGGCGATGTCCATCAGCGTCGTCGCCTGCCCGCGGCCGGTCGCCTTGACCTCCATGGTCGTGCATCCCGAGCCGATCCCCATACCGACCTTGATGGCGTCGGCCCCGGCGCCGACGAGGAAATCGAACCCTCTCGCGGTGATGACGTTGCCGGCGATCACCGGAACCCCGTAGCTCCCCTTGATCCACTCGATCATCTGGCGCTGGAAGTGGGTGTGCCCGTCCGAGGCGTCGATGACGAGGACATCGACCTCGTGCTCGACGAGGCACTGCACCCGCTCGCGGTCCTCGGGGTGGGTGGAGACCGCGGCCCCGACGAGCAGGCGCTTCTTGCTGTCGACGGACTCGTTGGGATGCTCGAGATGCTTGTCGAGGTCCCTCTTGAAGACCACCGACTGCAGGATGCCGTCGCCGTCGATGATCGGCAGGAAGCCGCGGCCGTACTTGATCATCAGCTCGTTCGCTTCCTTGAGGTCGGCGATGCCGACCCCGGCCTGGACGTCGCGGCGCATCCGCTCCCCCACGGTGCAGGCGTGGTCGCGGCGCACGTCGAAGTCCTTGTCGGTGATGATTCCCAGCAGGCGGCCGTGAAAAGCTCCGCTGTCGGTCACGGGAAAGGTCGAGTACCCGGTGTCGCGGATGATCTCGATGACGTCGGCTATCAGCTGCCCCGGGGACAGGGTCATGATGTTGGTCTGGAAGCCGGCCTTGAAGCGCTTGACCACGTCGATCTTCGCGCACTGCTCATCCGTCCTCTGGCTCACCGGCAGGATGCCGATGCCGCCGAGCTGCGAGATCGCGATCGCCATCTCGGCTCCGGTCACCGCCTGCATTGCGGCGCTGAGGAACGGCGTCTTCAGCTCGATGAAGCCGCCGCCGCAGGCGCACAGGCGCGTCCCGAGATCGACGTTGAGGGCGTTGCCGTCGGGCGGGGTGTACCCGGGCAGAATGCGGAACTCTCTGAGGCTGTGGGAGGGGCGGTTGAGAATCTGCGCCATCGGCGGCCTCTCGGTGGTGGACGCGCGGGGGCGTTCGTGGTGCGGGAAGGCGGAGGCAGAAGCTGCTCCGCGACAACAGGTAAGAGGGCAAAAATAGAGGGGGGAACTGCTTTGTTCAAATGGAGTCCGGCGGTTATGTTCTGAAAGGAAACGGCTCCCGGCGCCGCGTCTTTCAGCGGATCCTTTCCGCCGCCGGCGAGTCGTAATCAGCAGCCGGAACAAAGTTCGATCGGGGGGTAGCGGCCTCGTCCCCGGGGCAACTTTGTCAACGGGCTGCGAAGAGGAGGAAAAGCCAATGTTCTACAGTCGGTACTATCCCGGGAACCGCTCCGGCGGCCGCCTGACCGGCTTCGTCATCGGGTGTTGCGCCGGTTTCGTGGTCGGCAGCGCCCTCGGAGTGCTGCTGGCGCCCCACCGCGGCGACATAACCCGCCGCAAGATCACCCGCGCCGCCGGAGAGACGAAGGACCAGGTCGTCGAGAAGGTCGAAGACCTGATGGTGCACCGCAGGGAGGACGGCAATGACGAGGAAGAGGCAATTAGCTGACGCCCTCAGGGAGCGCCTCGCCGGCGCTGCCGGGCGCGGCCGCGTTCTCGGCAGGGCGCTGAAGGTCCGGGCCGAGATCGCCGCTTCCCGGCGCCAGCTGAAGACCGCCTTCGGCGAGCTGGGAAACCACGTCTACTCCCGCATCAAGGCCGGCGACCTGCCGGCCGCCGCCGGCGCGGAAGGGGACGAAACCCTGCTGGCCTACACCCAGCGGATCGACGGCTGCAAGGCCGACATCCGGCTGAAGGAGGCGGAGCTGAGGGAGATCGTGCGTTCCGGAGGGCGGGAGAACGGCGAGCCTGCCGTCTGAAATGCGCCCCCCGCGCTACATCGAGGGCGAACCGTGCGCTTCCTCTGCGGCCTGACGATAGGCTTCATCCTCGGCCTCGTGCTGCTCAGCTGCCTGCTCGAGTGCCTGGAGTGCGAGCGGGCCGACTGAGCGGCCTGCCCGCCCCGCCCGCCCGGACGAGCTCCTCCGAAGCGTCCGCCTTTCCATTCCCCCCGCAGTTCCCCGACAGCTCGACCTCGACCCGGGCCGCCCCGATCGGGCCTGGCCGCGGCTACCCCCCGCTCTGGCTGTAGCTCAAACGGTACAGCCGCGCGTAGATCCCCCCCTGTTTTACCAGCTCCTCGTGGCCGCCGCGCTCGCGGATCTCGCCCTGGTGCAGCACCAGGATGTGATCGGCATTGCGGATCGTCGACAGCCGGTGGGCGATGACGATGGCGGTGCGCCCGGACATGACCCTGGCGATCGCCTCCTGCACCAGCCGCTCCGTCTCCGTATCGACGCTGGCGGTGGCCTCGTCGAGAACGAGGATCTCCGGGTCGACGGCCAGGGCGCGGGCGAACGACAGCAGCTGGCGCTGGCCTGCCGACAGGCTCGATCCCCCCTCGGAGATCGCCTGTGAGAACCCGTTCGCCAGGCGCTCGACGAAGCGGTCGGCGTTGACGTAGCGGGCCGCGGCGACGGCGGCCTCCATGCTCGTCCGCGCCGGATCGACCCGGATGTTGCCGGCGACGTCGCCGCTGAACAGGAAGACGTCCTGCTGGACGATGCCGATGCGCCGCCGCAGGGCCTCGACCTCCCACTCCCTGACGTCGACCCCGTCGACGCGGATCGCCCCCGACTCGATCTCGTAGAACCGGCAAAGCAGGTTTACGAGGGTCGTCTTGCCCGACCCGGTGGCGCCGACCACGGCGAGG
>JAPOZF010000797.1 GCA_026706165.1 Gemmatimonadota bacterium | reverse complement strand
GAACGGGCTGCCGGATTATCTGGAGCCCTTCCTGCTTTATCAGGTGGATCCGGATGAATACGTGTACGGTCTGGATTTCAACAACAACGATGTCGTGGACGAGCGCGAGGACGACCGCAAGGAAGATTTTCCGTATGACCGGGATCTGCGGGGGGGGCATGCTTATGTCCGCTGGAAGCCATGGACAGGCGCAGAGGCCACGGGGGGCTGGCTGCAATCGCGTCAGATTGCCGGCGGAGGCCGCAACGACCAGCGCTACCTCCGGCTGCACTACAGCGGCGAGCGTCCCGGGGTGGGGGAATGGCTGATCGAGAACGAGTTGAAGCGGGTGTGGGACGATGTGCCGGATGACGTGTTCAGCTGGACCGCGGCGGCCGCGAACGTAGACCAGAGATTCCTCAGGAACGATGAGGGGCGGTTCGCGTATTTTCCGACGTTCACCTTCGATCCGTTGCACTACCGCAACAGCCTGGCGAACCGGTTGTACGTATCGGGCACCCTGAGGTGGCTTCCGGGCTGGCGGATCGTCACCCGGATGAAACTGGAACACAACCGACAGTATGGGGGCCGGCTCGGGGACGGTTCGGAGCAGGCCAGGGACCGGATCCGTTCCCTGGCGTGGGTGCAGCAGGCCGACTACACGTGGCGCTGGGGAAAATTGACGCTGCAGCCGGCCCTTAAAGGACTCTGGCTGAAGCGGACCCGGCAGCAGGGAAAGCGGCCGTTGGACCACACCCACACGGTCGTCCCCCTGTTCAAGGCTCGCTATGAACTGTCTCCGGCGACCGAGGTGAAGGCGGGTCTCCAGGGGTTCCCGGGCTGGTGGTTCGAGGAAACCCACCTGGCCGATCCGCGCAACAGCTTCAAACGGCGGACGACGATGGTCTTCCTCTCCAACATCTCCGATTACTCGGGGTACAGGATTTCCACCAACCTGGGGTTCAAGCAGGACAGGCTGGAGTACGCAGACGAATTTCGTTTTCTCGAGAGCTTCGACACGACGGAGATCTTCGTGCGCCTGTTCATGGGGTATGGGCAGAACGTCCTCTATTGACCGGATGAAATGGTTGCGAGCATTCACGACGACGGCGAGGAGCGCGAAGGCGTGGCAAAAGGCGATCTGATTTCTTCTGAAAAGCGGGAGTTCCCGGACCCGGCGACCGATGTGCGGGTGGTCCAGCTCACGGACCAGCCGTGTGCCAACTCGAATGCCTACTACAATCAGGAGCAGTTCATCGGCGGGTCGGAGAAGCTCGTTTTTTCGTCGAACCGCAGTGGCGTGCAACAGCTCTACTCGGTGGATATCGATTCCGGCAGGATCGTGCAACTTACAGACGAAGAGCCGTCCGGCGGCTTCACCGTCGACTCCGGGCGCGGCATCGTCTACTTCGGCCGCGAACGGCAGTTCTTCGCCCTGGATGTGGAGACGCTGCGCGAGGAGGCGGTCGCCGAATCGCCCGAGGGCTGCGGACCCCTGCACGGTCCGGATCTGTCGTCGTGCGGGCGCTACCTCGTCCTTGGCTGCGGACCGCAGTCCAGACGCCCGAGCTTCGCCTACCGCTACGGCAGGGAGGCGATGGTGCTCCTGGTCGACGTACAGGACAAGCGGCAGGAAGTGGTCTACCACGGGCCGAGCGCCGACAACCGGGCAGCCCCCGACAGCCACCTCTTCATCAGCCGCGGCGACCCGTCCTGGGTGTGGTTCGGCAGCTACTCGAGGTTGCAGCCCACCGGCGTCAAGACCGCCTGGTCCATGAAGGTCGATCTCGAGCGCCTCAGGCCGGTGCACGACCCGATACCGCTGTTCGACCAGCAGCCCTTCGACTACATCAACCACTACTACCCGGCGCCCGATGCCCACGTCGAGTCGTTCCACTACCAGCAGACGGCCTGCGACCGGGACGGGATTCCCGTCGTTCCGCAGCAGAAGCTGCCGATGCTCCTCGACGTAGACCTCGCCCGGCGCACCACCAGCCGGTGGGTGTTCCCGGGACTGGCGCCCACCCACTTCAAGTGCAACAACGCCGGCGACATGTGGGCCGGCGACCGGGCGGACCCCGGTTTCCTGTGGCTCGAAGGGCGCGGTGTGAAGGGCAGCGCCTTCCGCCGGGAAGACTCGCCGGATTTCGATTACTGGCTGCACTACTGGCCCGAGGCCAGCGAGCCGGACTTTCCCGCTCACGAGTGGATAGGAGTGTTCCGCAAACGCGGCTCCTATCTCGAGGTGCGCCCGTTGGTCCGGCACAACACTACATGGGCGGGGGGGCCGCATCCGCACCCCGTATTTTCGCCGGACGACCGGTGGATTGCGTATTGCGCCGGGGAAAAGGGGCGGTCCCAGCTCTTCCTGGCAGAGGCGGTCTGGCCGAGATGGCTTACGTGACGGGCCCGCTCATTCATGTACGGGATCCGCAGCCGCTGACCGGGCGCGGGTCCGTGCGGCCGGCAATGGACAGGAGTCGGTGATGCCTCTTGCGTGGATCATGGTGACGTTGGGCGTGGGGGTAACAGCCTGGACCCGGTATGTGCCCACAGCGGAGGACCTGCTGGCCTCCTTTCAGGAGGCGCAGCGCTTCTACGGGGCCGAAGCTTACGACCAGGCGGTCGAACAGTACGAGAAGGTCGGCCAGGTGCACAGTGCCCTGCTCCACGTCGAAGAGGTCACCGTTACCGTAGGAGAAATCACCGCGCCGGTCACCGAAGCGGCGCTCTACCAGTCGGGCAACGCCTACTTCAAGATGGCTCAGGAAGCGCTGCGAAAAGTGGGGCGGGGGGAGAGCGCAGCGGACCGGGAAAAAGCCGAACGCGAGGCACAGACGTTCCTGGAGCGGGCGGTGGAATTCTTCGAGCGAGTCGAATCCGAGGCCACGGCTCGAGGATTGGGAGTGCTGGCGCAGAGTCGTCTGGTGACGACGTGGTACGAAGCGAAGGAGTACGAACAGACCATAGTTGAAGCGCAAACGCTCATATCGAAGTACCCGGACAGCAAGTTCGTTGAAAACGCGATGTACGACATCGCCTGGTCGCACTTCGAGCAGGATGACTACGAGTCCAGCATCGGGGCGTTCGAGGCGCTGATACGGCATTC
>JAPOZF010000448.1 GCA_026706165.1 Gemmatimonadota bacterium | reverse complement strand
CCCCACCATCTGGGTGACCGAATTCTACGTCACCTGCTTCGACCGGCTGGATCACCTGAACCCGGAGGAAAGTGTGTTATCCCGGTTGGCCGAAGGAATAGTCATCGGGCTTGATCTGTATGTCCGGGACTACGACGCCGAACCTGGGGGTCCACGTGCGTTGTACTCGCTGGGAGATCCGGAAGATGCCGAGGAAGACGCGGTAGGCGCCGACTATATGGTGGATGGTCTGCTGCTCCGCCCCGACGATGATTTCGGCGACTCTGCCGTGCAATCCACTTCGTGGGCCCGCATCAAGGCATCCCTGGAACCAGACCTTCGCAACGAGATTTCCCTGCCAGGCGACAAGGACTGAGCTGTCCGACCTGGTCAGAGGTCCTCTTCTCACGGTCAGGCATCGTACTCTTTCGCCCGACTGCAACGTGGAGGGGGATTTACGACGCTGGGAAACTGCCGGCTGTGCGGTTCGAAGCAGGGGGCTACAACAGCCTGCCGATGACTTGGACCGTCACCTCGTCGCCGGCGGCGACTCTCTGGCCCGGCTCGAGAACGACGACGCCGTTGGCCCCGAGCATGCTGGTGAGGATGTGCGAGCCCTGGCCGCGGTGGCCGGTGCGCGCCCCGAGCCGGCCGTTCTCCCAGGTCAGCTGCGCGCGCAGGTACTGGCGGCGGTCGCCGTCGTTCTCCTCGCCGTTCTCCATGCGCGCCGCCGCCGTCGGCAGCAACTGCTGCTCCGGCGGGTACCCGGAGGCCTTGCGCACCGCGGGGCGCACGAACTGCAGGAAGGACATGCAGCCGGAAACCGGGTTTCCCGGGAGTCCGAAGTAGGGCTTGCCTTTCAGCAGGCAGAAGTAGAGCGGCTTGCCCGGCTTCATCGCCACCCGCCACAGGATCTCCTCGGCTCCCATGTCGGCGAGCACCTTCTTGACGAAGTCGTACTCCCCGACCGACACCCCCCCTGACGAGAGGATGAAATCGCTGGCGAGCGCGGTCTCGACCGCCTCGCGGATGCGGTCCTCGTCGTCGGGCGCGACCGGCAGCATCACCGGTTCGGCCCCGTGGGCGCGGGCCATGGCCGCCAGGGTGGCGGTGTTGCTGTTGACGATCTTGCCCGGCTCGAGGGGCTCGTCGATCTCGACGAGCTCGTCTCCCGTGGAAAGGATGGCGAGCCTGGGGCGCCGGTGAACGGGGACGAAGGTCCGCTGCACCGTGGCGAGCACCCCCAGCTCCCCCGGGCCCAGCTCGGTCCCCGCCGTTATCAGCTTCTCCCCCACCTTCATGTCCTCGCCGCGGCGGCGGATGTTGGCGGCCAGGTCGTCCCCTTCCAGGATTTCGACGCGGTTGCCGGCGGCGCGCGTGTCCTCGACGCGGATGACGGTGTCCGCCCCGGCGGGAACGGGGGCGCCGGTCATGATGCGGCTCGCCTTGCCCGGAGCCACCGTCTTCCGGCCGATGCGGCCGGCCGGTATGTCCTCGACCACCTCGAGTACGGCCGGTGCCTCTGCCGACGCCTCCTTCACGTCCTCGTGGCGGACGGCGTACCCGTCCATGGCGGAGTTGTCGAGGGGTGGGCTGTCGTAAGTGGCGTGGACGTCCGCCGCGAGCAGGCGGCCGAGCGCGTCGAGCAGGGGGACGCGCTCGACCCCGAGGGGGCGGACGTGTTCCAGGACGGTCTGTTGCGCCTCTTCGGGGGTCAGCATGTCTGGTCGAGGTCGATCCGAACCGGAGGTGGCTCCATCAAGGACTGGCCGCGGCGAACCGGGGGACTATCGCGCCGGGGCCGATCCGCAATACCCCGGCAGCCGCTGACTCACAGGTTCTCGATGCGGCTCTTGAGCTGCTCGAGGCGCTTGAGAGTCCTGCGCTTGGCCTGCTCGAAGCCGAGGTCGTCCCCCTTCTCCTCGAGGTCGTCGAGCAATCCCCCCAGGTAGAAGCGGTCGAGGTTGTCGGCCTCGCCGCTGCCCAGGGCTTTCTCGAGGGAGTCCTTCAGTTTGTCGAACTCCTCCTTGCGCCGCTCCATGAATTTCGCGACCTGCTCCTCCTCAGCGCCGAATCCCCGCGTCTCGGCATCGATGCTGCGGATCAGGTCGCGAACCTCGCGTGCCAGGGCCCTCTTGTCCTCCTCTTTCACACCGCATCCCACCGCTATCAGTACCGCCAGAACCAACAGCGCTGCTTGTCGCATGAGGCATCTCCCTTCGGGTTGGAGGCCGGCCTCCGCTCAGTACCGGTTCGGTAAAGGAGGACTGCCTGAAGGTGACTCGGATTCGCGGCCCGCATGCCGCGTGGAGCGCTTCCCGGCGCGAACGGGACCTGGCCGGGGAGCACCTGGGAAGGAATCAATAATAGGGGTTCTCGCCGCCGGCGTGCTCGGTGACGTCGCGGATCTCCTCGACCTCGGGAACCGCTTTTTTGATCATCACCTCGACCCCCTGCCGCAGGGTGACGTTGGCCATGCCGCAGCCCTGGCAGCCCCCCCCCATCTCGAGGTAGACGACCTTGTCCTTTACGTCGACCAGGGAGACGTGGCCCCCGTGCGAGGCCACCGCCGGGTTGATCTGCTGCTCGATCACCGCCTGGACCTTGTCGGCGAGCGGTCCGGACAGTTCCGGCTTTTTCGTCGGCGTGTCGATCTTGAAGCCGCTGCCCATCAGGCCGTCGACGTAATCTATCGTCGCCTCCTGCACGTGCGGCAGGCTCTCGTCGTCGACGTAGAGATCGAAGCCGTCGAAAGGGATCACCTCGTCGCCGCCCTCGTACTCCTCGGCGAGAAAGGCCATGCGGAAATCGACCTTCAAGGGGGACGCCGCCCTGGCGGCGATGCGCAGCCCCTTGACGGGGTTTTCGCTCTTCTCCATCAGCTCGACGATCTTCTCCCGGGCGGCTTCAGATATGGTTACCATGCGGTTTCTCGAGGGGTGGGGGAATGGGTGCTGCATTCCGAATGCAGCGGTGGCCGTGCCGTCGCGGTGAATGTAGCGCCGGGCGGAAGATCGTCAAGAATCGATGCACCGCGGCAACTTGACCCGCTACAAGGTCGGCCGAAGTTAGAGATTTCGCCCTTTCCGCAACCTGCCCGTCAAGATGGGAGAG
>JAPOZF010000337.1 GCA_026706165.1 Gemmatimonadota bacterium | reverse complement strand
GGACGGGCCGACACCTCTCCGACGGGCATTCCCATCGACTCGCCCCAGATGCTGTCCTCTGCGGCCAGGGTTACCTCCCAGGTCTGCGGCGAAACCCCGGGAGCCGGCTTCCACTCGTACTCGATCCCCGTATCGATGGCGCGGGCGTACCCCGCCGGCAGCCCCTGCCCGTCGCGCACGACGACCTCGACCGCGGCCCGGCGGTTGAACTGCGCGGCGACCCGCAGCCCCCCCGAAGCCAGGGGATCGCGCACCGCTTCCAGCTCGAGAAGCTCGAGCCGCCCGGCTTCCAGGCGGATGTCGTCGATCAGGAGGGAGCGGTCCCGGGAGGGCTGCCGCATGTACAGGTCGAGCAGGCGCACGCGGCGGGTGTCGATCTCGCCGCCGAGACCGGCGATGGAGACGTTGCAGGTGGTGACGGTATCGGCGGAAACCGCGAGGATGCGGACGGCGCGGCGCCCCGCCGCGTCGTCGAGGCGCAGCTTGAGATGGGCGGTTCCGCCGAGCAGCGACCGCGCCTCGAACTTCAGGGAGGTGAAGCCGCTCCAGTCGCCGGCATCGAACCCCCCGTCGCCGAAATGCAGGCGCGCCGAGGGCCACTTGCCGGCCCCCCGGGTCCAGCGGGGATACCTGAGACGGGCCGCAGACCCAGGGCCGGGGTCCGCGGCCGCGAGTTCCAGGCTCGCCTGGCGCAGCCGCCAGTGGCCGGCGCCGCCTTCGAAATCCTCGAGGACGCGGTCAGCCGGGGCGGCGGCCGCGGCGACTGCCAGGGCGAGCAGCAGCGCCGCGGCAGCCTTCGTAGTCCTATGTTTCGTATTTGCTCCGCGGGATACCATTCAGACAGCTGCCTTGCCGTTCACCATGTTGTTGCCCGCAAAACTCCTCATCTTGAAATTCCAATCAAGACAACCGTCCATACGGATGGAAGCTGGACTTGATGAGGACGGAAATCCGGCAGGAGCAATGGATATGCTGAACCACCTCAAAATCGAAAATTTCAAAGCCTGGAAGGAAGCGGATCTGACGCTTGGAAAAGTAACCGGGTTCTTCGGAACCAACAGCGCCGGAAAGAGCAGCCTTCTCCAGTTTCTCCTTTTGCTGAAGCAGACCCGAAACGCCACGGACCGAGGCTTGGTCCTGGATTTCGGAGGGCCGGGGGACATGGTGAATCTAGGGACCTTCAAGGACGTGGTTCACCAGCAAGATGAACAGACGCGGATAAGCTGGGCCCTTGACTGGACACTGTCGGAGCGTCTCCGGATAAATGACCCGATGAAACGCCGAAGCAGAACGCTGTTCGTTGGCGATTGGCTTCGGACGCGTTGTGAGGTGGGCTTGAGGCAGACAACCCTGTGGCCCTACGAGCTGGCCTATCGGTTCGCTGAAGTGGATTTCAGGCTGCGGCCCGAAGATGGCTCCCAAACGGAATTCGATCTGGAGGACACGGCCGAATTCCAATTCATACGCAACCGGGGCCGTCCCTGGCGGCTTCCGCGTCCGGTCAAGACCTACCGATTTCCCGACGAAACGAGGGTCTACTATCAGAACGCGGATTTCCTTGGTGATTTCGAGTTGGCCTACGAGAAGCTGATGGACTCGGTCTACTATCTGGGCCCCTTGCGCGAGTACCCGCGGCGGGAGTATCACTGGGGCGGTTCGAGTCCTGAGGACGTCGGACAGCGAGGCGAGTGCACCGTAGACGCCATACTGGCCGCAACTCGCGACGGAATAACGAGAAGTCTCGGTCGACGGAAACGAAAAAAGCCGTTCCAGGAGATGATCGCCTTTTGGCTGAACGAGCTTGGGCTGATTCGCGATTTCCGTATCGAGGAAATCGCAGAGGGAACCAATCTGTACCGGGCGATGGTCAGGACCTCCGCATCGAGCGTGCCCACAGGACTGACCGACGTTGGGTTCGGTGTATCCCAGGTTCTGCCAGCCCTGGTCTTGCTATACTACGTCCCCGAAGGTTCGACGGTGCTGTTGGAGCAGCCGGAAATTCATCTCCATCCGGGGGTGCAGAGTGGACTGGCGGATGTCATGTTGAAGGTCGCCGAGACTCGAAACGTGCAGATCATCCTGGAGAGCCACAGCGAGCACCTGATGCGGCGCCTGCAACGCCGGGTGGCGGAAGAGACCACTTCCTCCGGGGACGTGAAGTTGTATTTCGTATCAACGAATCGAGGTGCTGCCCAAGCCACCGATCTTGCCCTGAACGAGTGGGGCGAGATCGAAAATTGGCCTGATCAGTTCTTCGGCGACGAAATGGGGGAGATCGCGGCGATCACCAAGGCTTCCTTGAGTAGAAAAATGAAGGTGTCCGCATGACGGCATTCGTCGTGGATACCAACGTCGCGATAGCCGCGAACGGGAGAGAGACCCACGCAGATGACCTGTGCCGACTGGCTTGTATGGAGAAACTGGAACACCTGGTCGAGAGGGGAACCGTGACCGTCGATAAATCAGGTCTCGTTCTGGAGGAGTATGCAAACCACTTGTGCTTGTCTGGAAATCCAGGCGTTGGGGATGCCTTCTTCAGGCATGTTTTCAACAACCAGTACCAAAACCACCGGGTTCGAAGGGTCGCGGTTACGCCATCCGACGATGACCGGAGAGGGTTTGATGAACTTCCCGAGAACAGGTTTGACCGGTCGGACCGGAAATTCCTCGCGGTCGCGGTGGCCGCAAAGGCAGTCGTTCTGAACGCGACCGACAGCGACTGGGGTGAGCACGAATCGTTGATGGACGAACTGGGCGTGGAAGTCAAACAGCTCTGCCCTCAACACGCAACAAAATGACGTCTCCGGGGAGCAGGTGAGGACCGAAGCCTTGAACCCCAAGTATCCCAAGACCCCGTACTGGCCCTGGTCGCCGTTCATCGGTCGCGACGACACGGTACTTAAAAACCCGGACAGATTCGTCGGCGAACCCGTGGTTGTGACGGAAAAGCTGGACGGCGGCAACACGCTGCTTCACTCAGGCGAGGTTTATGGACGCAGCGTGTCGACCCCATGCGAAGGCAAGTGGATGGCGATGGTGAAGAAACACCACGCCTGGAAAGTGAGGGAGCCGGATCTGTATCTCTACGGCGAGGA
>JAPOZF010000719.1 GCA_026706165.1 Gemmatimonadota bacterium | reverse complement strand
GTCGATGCGGGCGTTGACGAGCACCGCCCTGTCGACGCCGACCCGGTCCATTTCCCACAGCAGTTGCTCGGCGCGGCCCCGGCTCCCGGGGTCGGGCACTTCGGGCTGGTAGGGCCAGTACGTCCAGGCGTGGGTGTGACAGTCGACGATCATGCTTCCCTTTCGGCAGGTCCCGGGCACCCGACGCGGGATCCGGGAATTCGGCGGTCAGCGCCTCGAGTTGCAATCAATCTGGTTTCGCCGCGGTGTCGCGCGGGGGTACGGTTCGCGGCAGGGTGGAAACGGCCGCCGGCCCCCGTCTCCTGATGGCGGCTCCCGCCGCAGGGCGCCTATTATAGGGCGGCCCCTCCCTCCCCGACAGAACCGAGACAGGACCGGTGAGCTCATGCGCATCGTCGACAGCGGTATACTCCACGTCAACCCGGAGCCCGCCTACCGGCACGTCTCCATCTTCTACCCAAACGTCGTGCAGCTTTCGGAGAGGGAGCTTCTGTGCGTGTACCAGCACGGCGACGGACTGTACGCGCCGAACAACACCCTCGGGGTGCTCCGTTCGCTCGACCGCGGCCGCACCTGGGAGGACGAGGGTGACCTGCACGACCGTTCCAGGGACGACCGTCCCTGTTCCTACATGGCCAGCTTCCTGTCGCGGATGAGCGACGGAGCCCTGGCGGTGTCCCCGTTCCGTATCGACCGCAGCGACCCGGGAGTGCGTCTCTTCGACGACAATGCCGGGCTGATCGACAACGATCCCATCCTGTTCACCTCCTCCGACGGGGGCCGAACCTGGTCCGATCCGCAGGTCCAGGAACTGCCGGGCGGCATGAACCTCACCGCCGCGCAGGGCCTGGTCGAGCTCGAGGACGGCCGCTGGCTGGCGACCTTCGACCAGTGGCCGGCGTTCGGGGGTTCCGGGGCCTACGAGCCGCGCATGTGGTCCTGCACCTCCGCGGACCGCGGCCGCACCTGGAGCGGCATGACGGTCATGGCCGACGGCGCCGGGGAAGGCAAGGGGTACTGGCACGGCCGCGCCCTCAGGCTGTCGGACGGCCGCATCTTCTCGCTGCTGTGGGCGGCCGACATGACCCGGCCGGAAAAGGGGCCGGTCAACCTGAAGAACCACTTCACGATCTCCGATCCGGCGGCCAGCGCCTGGGAGAAACCGGTGGAGACCAACCTGCCTGGACAGACCAGTTGCACGGCGCAGCTTCCCGACGGGCGCCTCGCCGCGGTCTATACCTGCCGCGAGGCCGGCAGTCCCGGTTTCTTCGCGGCCCTGTCAGAAGATTTCGGCCCCACCTGGGACCTCGAGAGCCAGGTGCAGGTGTGGGACGCCAGCGGCTGGACGACCATCGGCTACGACAGTGCGGAGAAATACCCGCACAGCCACGACACCATCGCCTACGGGGCGCCTTCGCTGATCGCGCTGGCGAGCGGGGAGCTGCTGGCGACCTGGTGGTGCACCGGGGCCAGCCTGGTGCACGCCCGCTGGGCGAAGCTCGCGGTCGATTGACCCTCCCGGAGCAGGTCCGGCTGTTCGAGGCCGGGAAGCAGGCGCGGGGGGTGGTTCAGCGGGTCGAGCTTTTCCGGATGGTCAGGCTCTCCAGATCGTCGCCGCGGAGTGGGTGAGGTTGTCGGCCGGAGTGATGTAGTAGGCGGTCAGAACCTCGCCGTCGGCGAGCTGGATCGAAAAGGGGTACCCGACGTCCCCGGCTCCGGTGCCCTCCCCGCGATGGGGGGAATGGCCGCCCCCGTCGTCCCGCAGGACTACGGCGTTGTCCGTATCCCAGGTCTCGCCGCCGTCCTCGCTCAGCACGGCGCGCACCCCCATCGGCTGTCGCCGGTACCCATGGGTGCAGAGGACGCGCCCGTCCTCGAGCTTCATCAGGTGGGCGGGATGGCCCCAGATCCCGGTTTTTACCGGTTCGCTCCAGGTCCTGCCTCCGTCCTCCGACCACAACTGCAGGAGGCGGTGGTCATGCGGATCGGCTTCCCCTCGCACGAGAGCCGTCAGCCTGCCCGGACGGGTTTCGCAAATCGCCGCTTCGCTGGCGGGAATCCCGGCGGCGTGGGCGCACAGGTCGTGCGGGCGCCAGGTGCGTCCACTGTCTGCGGAACGCAGGGCGCAGGGCCGCTGCAGGCCCTCCTGGTCGACGCCGTAGACGCCGACGACGATGGTTCCGTCCGTCGTCACCGTGCCGCGTTGAAGCACCACATCCCCTGGACGCCGGCCACCTCCCACTCGCGCCGCTCCCAGGTCCGCCCCCCGTCCGGGGAACGCTGGCAGCACAGGAGCGGCGATTGCACAGCGATCCATTCCGGCCGCTCCGGGATCTCGCGGATCCAGCGCCCCAGTGAGCGGGCCTCTTCCAGCCGGCTTGCCTCCCAGGCTTCGAAGCCGCGGGCGCCGACGGCGACGAAGGTCCCGTCGGGCAGGATGACGGCGAAGCGGTCCATGCGCTCGTCCGCGGTCGCCGCGGGCCAGTTTGCCGGGTGGGCGGGATCGCCGCTCGCCTCCCAGCTGCGCCCTTCGTCTCGCGAGACGAAGGCGAGAAACCTCCCGAAAACAGACGCCCCGGGATGGCTGCCGACAGGAGAGGTGACGACCCCGGCCCCGATGCCGCCGTCGGGCAGCCGCCAGAGAACCGGCCACGGGGAGTAGGCATTCTCGTCCCGGTAGAGCACGGCGTGCTGCATGGTCCGGCTCAGCTGCGGTCGCCCCGGCGCCAGACCTCGTACTCCGCGCGCCCCTCGTCATTGAGGGGATAGTACTTGTAGAGCGACCCGCCCTCGGTCAGCTTCATGCGGCTGAAGCTCTCCCAGTCCTCGTGCTCCCTGGTGATTTCGGCGACCGCGGCCGCCATCTGCAGCGGCACCACCACGGCTCCGTCGTCGTCGGCGATGATTACGTCTCCGGGCATGACGAGGACGCCGGCGACCGCGACCGGAACGTTGCAGGCCCATGGAAACAGGTGAGTCTGCGAGGCGTAGTTCGGAGTGAAGCCGCGCAGCCACCTCGGGAGGCCGATCTCGCGGCTGCGCGGACAGTCGCGGCCGCCGCCGCCCGCGACCCCGCCGCCACCTCCCTGCACCCCGC
>JAPOZF010000451.1 GCA_026706165.1 Gemmatimonadota bacterium | reverse complement strand
GTCTCCTCCGCTTACATATGTTCCGAGCGGGCAGCGGGTGGGGGTGTTCCACCTGGGGGAAAAGAAAGCGGGGGACCACCGCGTTTAATGGGACGGCCAAAATCACCGGGGCCGTCCCTTAACCAGTGGCGTCTACCTGTACCGAATTTTGAGGTTGCGTTTGTATTTGGTGGAGGCGGCGGGAATCGAACCCGCGTCCGAAAGCAGTTCCTCCGAGACCTCTACGTGCATAGTCAGTCGTTTGGTTCTCGCCCCCTGTGGCTCCGGCTGACAGGATCCTCGGGGGGCCAGTTCACGGGGTTTCGCGAACGGCCCGTGAACGAAAGCGCGTCCGCTAGCCTGCTTTCCTGTCGCCGGGGCCGGCGTCGCAGGCTACACCGGCCCCAGCGGGCAGCCTTTTCAGGCCGCCAAAGCGTACGAGTTATCGTCGGCGCTTGAAGTTGTTCCCGGGATTAACGAGGTGTCGGGGACCTCGGCACGCAGCCTCGACCTCTCTGCCCCCGTCGAAGCCATGTCGCCCCCGGGTTTGAGAGACTCGTTGCGCACGCTGAACACAGCGGCGCGATCAGATCAATATACCGCTCCCGGGGCATACCGCAATTATCCGCGCCTTCAGAACGCCTGCCCGATCGAGAAGTAGAGGCTGCGGTTGTTCCTGCGGTTGTCCAGGTTTCTGCTCCAGCCGACGTCGAAGCGGAAAGGGATGCCGCGCTCGTAGCGCAACCCGAAGCCGTACCCGTCCACCATGCGGGTCCAGCGGGCCTGACGGAGGTGGCGCCAGACCCCGGCCCGGTCCCAGAAGACGACGAACCCGAAATCCCCGGCGTTGATGCGCAGTTCGCTGCGCACGTTGGCCCCGGCGCGCCCTCCCCCCGTTACCTGGATACGTTCGCGGCCGACCCCGCGGACGCTGCCTTCGCCGCCGAGCTTGATCCAGTACGCCTGTGGCAGGTCGCGGTTTTTCCTGAGAGAGGCGGTCAGGAGTCCGCGGAATTGCTGGGCCCATACGAAGTTGGGATGGAGACGCAGGTAATAGCGCCACACCACCTCTCCGTCGAGGACCCGTGTCGGCTGTCTGCCGAACTGGACTGCGTATCGACCCCGGGCGTGCAGCAGCGTCCCCCTCGACGGGGAGATCGGGTTGTCCCGGGAGTCGCGGTTGAAGGCGAACGTCAGGTTGAGCGTGTTCGAGTCCTCGGTCAGCAGGCGGAGCCAGGTGTGGTCGATAGGGATCGAGCCGCAGGCGTAGTCGAGATCCCCTGGACCGCACGCCTCGCTCTCCGAGTCATGGGCCGGCGCGTCCTCCGCGAAGGGATCCTCGTCGCCGAAGGGATCCTCGTCGTCGGGTGTATCCTCTCCTGTTTCTGAGAATCCGGGATCAGCGTCGGGATCACCTCCAGGTGAGTAGTCGATTTCGCCCTTCCGCACAGGCTCGGTGCGGGACTGATCCCAGTTCAGTTCGGTGCGGGCGTGGTAGCGGGCGGCATCGGCCGGCTCCCACTGCTTCGACAGGGAGCTCTTGAACTGCAGGAGTCGCTCGATCGACGGGTAGTCGTACTCCGACGACTGGATGTATTCTGCCACGTCCGCGGGGCCGGTCAACAGCAGCAGACCGTCGAGGATCGAATCGTTGGAAGTCAGCAGGGCGAACTGCGTGGAGTCCTCGGGATCTGCGAATACCTCGCTCCGGCCCCACTCGTCGGTGAGACTGGCCGTCATGGTCAGGTCGGCACCGGAATCGAAGACGTTGCGCTCGGTGATATCGAATTCTGCGCCTTGTTTCGGGCGCCCGAGATACCCCCTCAGACCTATGCGGGTCCCCCTTCCGAGCCAGTTGGCGTGCTCGAGCCGGGTCTCCGCCCCCGGTTCGGTGTTGTTGAAGAATCCGAGGGCCTCGAGGTTGATGAACTTGCGCTCCTGCAGCGAGATCTCGATTGGCTGCAGGCTGTCGCCTGGAGCGACCGCCGGGGTCGAGAGGGTCACCGAGCGGAACAGGTCGGTTCGCGACAGGTTGTTGCGCGAAAGACGCAGCTGATGGGGATTGAACAGCTGACCCTTGCGGAAAGTCAGCAGGCCGCGCACGAGCCGGGAGCGGGTCTGCAGCGGTTTTCCCCCGGTGCGTTCGCGGATCCTGATTTCGCCGAAGTACATGCGCCTCCCCGGGGTGATCTCGTAGGTGACCCGGGCGAGTTTGCCCTGCGAGTCGAGCTCGGTGCGGTTCCGCGCCCGGGCCTGGGAGTACCCCCTGTTGTTCAGCAAAGCTACCAGGGCGCGCTCGTCCTCGATGACGGTTTTGTACTCGAAGAATCCTCCCGCATGCGAGCGCAGCGTGCGCAGGAGGTCCCCTTCCAGGTCCCCGTGCGCCCCGTCCAGGGCCAGCCCCGCCTCCTCGATCTTCCAGCGCCGGCCGCTTTCGATCCACAGCCGGATGTGCAGGCGGCCCTTCTCGTCGAGGAGGTACTCCTTGCGGGCGATGTCGACGTCGAGGTAGCCGATCCCGCGGTACAGGTTCTCCAGCTTGGCGAGATCGTCGCGGAAATAGCGCCGCCGGAACGGCTCTCCGGACCGGGTTCTCATGGCGGTGCGCAGGAAGGGATTGCCGAACGGTTTCTCCTGCGGGTGCACGAAGCGAATTCGCTTTACCTCGACGTTCCTGCCGTCGAGGTCGCGCAGATCGACCTCCCGCCGGGAGGCGTCGGAAGGAAGCCAACCCAGCAGGACCAGGGCGCCGGCGACGGCGAGGAGGGGAAGCCGCATCAGAACTGCTTCTTCAACCCGAGGCCGACGCCGTAGAGTTCGTACTCGGAGTGGGCCTTGGCCCGCAGGGTAATGAATCGAGAGAACTGATACTCGACCTGGGCTTCGCCTATGGAGGGGTCGTTTGTTATCGCCTCGTAGCGCACCCACAGGGGCAGCGGCCACCTGAAGTGCTTGCCGATGCGCAAGGCTGGTTGGCCCGAAGTCCCCAGCACGGTGCCGGAGGGCAGGAGCTGGAACTCGTCGAGGCCGATCCGCTGCAGCTGGCCTCCGAGCAGCAGTTGGCCGACCGCGGTTCCGGCGGCGCGGAAGAGGTCGCGTTCGGCCACCCCTTCCGTCTCGGAGG
>JAPOZF010000499.1 GCA_026706165.1 Gemmatimonadota bacterium | reverse complement strand
AGTCTGCACGGTGGGGCTGCCCGCCGCGGCCCTGCCGGACGCGGCGCGGCGGCGGGTGCCACACTCACTGCCGGGGTCGGAACCGAACCCCGTGTCGACCTCAGGGGCCTGACGCGGGAGGAGCTTGCCGGCCTGGTCGCCGAATTGGGGGAGAAACCGTACCGGGGGCGGCAGCTGTGGTCGTGGATCCACGACCGCGGCGCCGTTGACTTCGCCGCCATGACCGACTTGCCCCGGAGCTTCAGGGAACGGTTGGAAAAGCGTTCGAGCGTTGCCGGGATGTCCCTGCGGGAGCGCACGGGGTCTCCGGCGGGGAAGGCGGTGAAGTTCCTCTTCGAGGTGCCGGGCGGGGGGCAGGTGGAGGCGGTCTACATATCCGACGGTTCGCGGCGGACCGCATGCCTGTCCTCCCAGGTGGGGTGTCCCCTCGACTGCCGCTTCTGCGCCACCGCGAAGATGGGTTTCCTGAGCAACCTCGGCGCCGGCCAGATCGTCGATCAGTTCCTGCAGCTTCAGGATTTCGCCCGAGCCCTCGGCGAAAGGGTGACCCACATCGTCATGATGGGGATGGGGGAGCCCCTGCTCAACTACGATCAGGTGGTGCGGGCGCTGCGCATCATCCGCTCCGGGGAAGGGGGGATCGGGGGCCGCCGCATCACGGTATCGACCGCGGGGTACGTTCCCGGGATCCGGCGGCTGGCCGACGAGGACCTCAACGTCGGCCTGGCGATTTCCCTCCACGCCCCGGCCGACGAACCCCGGCCCCGTCTGATGCCGATCAACCGCAAGTTCCCGATTGCCGAGCTGCTGGAGGCGGGGCGTCTCTACTACCAGCGCCGCGGCCGCCGGGTGACTTTCGAGTACGTGCTGATGGCCGGGGTCACCGACAGCGACAGAGATGCCGTGCGCCTGGCCTCGCTGTCGCGGCAGCTGCCGTGCAAGATCAACCTCATTCCCTACAACGAGCTGAGCGAGCTACCCCCGGGCGAGGAGGCCTTCGAACGCCCTTCGCGGCTGCGAGTCAGGCGCTTTGCCGAGCTCGTGAGGGCCAACACCGAAACTGCGGTCACTGTCCGCGAAAGCCGCGGCGGGGATATCGACGCGGCCTGCGGGCAGCTCTACCGGCGCATCGAAAGGCCCGCCCGCCGCCGGTCCCCGGGGTGAGAACAGCCCGGCCCGGACGCTTCGAGGGGAAGTGAGCTACAAAGGCCACCTGGAAGGGGGTCTTCTCGTCGCTGCCGCGGTGGCGGCAGTGGCGGAGGGAAGCGGGGCGCGTCCCGAAACCACCATGGGCCTGTTCGCAACCGCCTTGTTCTTTTCGCTGTTTCCCGATCTCGACACCTCTTCCCGCCCGCAGCGCTGGTTCTTCAAGTTCGTCTTTGCCGGCTTGCTGTACCTCGCCTGGGCAGGAGAGTACCGAACCGCGACCGCAGTGGCCGTGCTTGCGCTTCTGCCGGTGCTCGATCACCACCGCGGCTGGACCCATTGTCGCCTGAGTCCGCTCGCGGCGGCCGTGGTTGCCGCCGCGGGGTATGCCTGGTGGAAGCTGGAAGGGGCCGGGCCGGGGGAGTGGGTGGCGGTCCTGCGCGAGCTGCCGCACGGCCTGGAGATGCAGTTCGCCGGGGCCGCCCTCGCCGGCTGGTACACCCACCTGATTCTCGATGGGCTGTTCCGGGTGTTTCCGCAGGAGAACGAACCCTGATCCCTGTCGATCGGGACCGTTCCCGGTCGCCGGCGGGCGGCTTCAGCTGAAGCGTCCGCGGCGGTTCTCAGCCTCCGCAGGGGAGGATGGCGCTCTCACTCCGAGGAAGCTTCCCCTTCTTCCTCAGCTTCTTCTTTCCGGCTCTTGCGGTCGACGAACGACTTGATTTTCGACACCGCCTCGGGCATCAGGCCGAGGACCTGGCTCCAGGAGACGTCCTTGTCGGAAAGAGTGAGAATCTGGGCCTTGCCGTCGGGGTCGATGACGACGAAGGCGATCGGCTCGACCGTGGCGCCGCCGCCGGTGCCGCTCTGGCCCTTGCCTTCCTGCCCGCCCCCGGCCCCGAAGCCGAAGGTGATCCTGCTCACGGGAATCAGGGTCAGGTCGCCGGCCTCCAGGGGCTCGCCGACCACGGTCTTGGTCTGCACAATCCGGTGCAGTTCCCCCATCACCCGCTCGACAAGCCCTTCTACTGAGGTCACTGGCCCGTTTTCCGGTTACAGGTTGCAGTCACGAAGCTTTCCAGCCAGGCAGGAAGGGAATCCATCGAACCGACTCCAGGTTGTCGGAGACCCGTCTGATTCCCACCTCCAGCCCGAAGCGGAGAAGGGAGGCGGCCATACGCACCAGAGACAGATGCAGGCAGATCTCCAGGCGGCCGCAGAACACCTGCTCGCCGAAATCGGGTTCGAGCCGGATCTGCAGCTGCTTCCGCCGCTTCGGGAGGCTCGCTTCAACGGCCTGGATGACACCGTACATGTACCCGGTCTTCGCCGGGTCGCCCAGTCCGAGGCGTCCGTTGACGCGGACCGTGCGCAGATTGACGGCCCGCCCCAGCGATCCGAGCAGCCGCAGCCCGGGCTCTATGGGGAACCGCAGCAGGCGCCTCGAGGGAGTCCGCCTCCGTGGAGCCGTCCGCTCAAGTCCGGCCCCGGAAGCGGTTTCCGAAGGCCCCGTCGGCTGCCCGGGAAGCGGTCCCTTCCTCCGCCCGGGTCTGCCCCGGGCCCTGAGGGGAAAGGAGATGCCTCTCACGGAGCGCCTGCCAAGGGTTGGGCCCCATCTCCAGGCGCCCGGACCGGTGACGGCGACTCCCACGAGCCCGGAGAGCAGGCCTGCCTCGGCCCGCATCGAGATCGTTCCCCCGGGCAGGGGCCGGTCGAACCGCATGCGCAAGGCCACGGGGACCGCGAGCAAAGCGAGCGCGGCGCCAGACAGGTAGAGGACAAATTCCCACATGCGAATCAGAACCGGTGTTTGCTGTCGATTCGGAGAAACATGAAACCCGGGTCCGGGAGCGTCAAGAAAACTCAGGTCCGGAGAGTTGGCCGCAAAACGCCGGAGAGCTTGACAGCCAGGGATTTCCCCGGTTAAGGTAGAATTGACGCAAGTGCAGGAAATAAAGTCACTT
>JAPOZF010000543.1 GCA_026706165.1 Gemmatimonadota bacterium | reverse complement strand
GCGCCGCTTTCCGCTGGACGACGCCGACGCCTTCGTCGAGCGCATTCCCTACAAGGAGACGCGGCTGTACGTGAAGAAGGTGCTCAAGAGCTACAACATCTACAAAGCCCTGTCGAGCGCGTAAACCGGCATGGATACACCTCCCCAGGAAGACGAGCGAGCACGCCGGTCGAAAAGGACCCGCCTGCTCGAGGATCTGTTCATCCTCCTGTGCATCCTCACCCTGTGGCCGGTGGTGCTGGGGTGGCAGGACGCGATTTACCAGTACGTCCTCTACGCCGCTCTCGCCGGACTGGTGTTCATCTTCGTGCGCCGCATCAACCGCTTCCGCGCCGCCGAGCGGGAGCTTGACCAGGACGATCCCCCGAAGTAGCGGTCACCTCCGGGGCCCCCGCCCCAGCGCCTCGATTGCCGCCACCACCAGGGCTCCCACAGCCATCAGCGCCAGGGCCGCCGCGGTCTCGGCGCCGAGTTCCGACGGCAGAACGCAGGTGTAACGCTCTCCCTCCGCACCGGTACCGGCAGCCGGTTCGCGGAACGGCCAGACCCGGCGCAGCGACCCGGCCATCAGTCCCACCAGGAACGCCATGGTCTGCCCGTGCGCGCGGGCGAGCAGGCGTTTGAGAATCTTTGCGAACAGCAGAATGCCGATGGCGAAGCCCGCCCCGAATACCACGAGGATCTCGAGATCGAAGTCGGCTACGGCCTGAAAGACCTGCCGGTATTTTCCGAGCAGAAGCAGGATGAAGCTGCCGCTGATACCGGGGAGGATCATCGCCACGCTCGCCACGGCCCCGGACAGCAGAAACTCGACCGGCCCCTCTCCGGTCTGCACCGGTATCGCGGTGCTGATGCCGAAGCCTGCCGCACCGCCTGCCACGGCCGCGATCAGCAGTCCGAAGCGCCAGTTGCCGGCGCGCCGGCCGACGACGAGGGCGCTGGCGGCGATCAGTCCGGTGAGAAACCCCCAGACCGGCACCGGGTGGTTGGAAAGCAGGTAGGTGATGAGCCACGCCAGGCTGAGGATGGCCGCGGCGATTCCGGCGCCCAGCGGCAGCAGGAAGCCGCCGTTGATCAGCCTCCAGGCCTCGCCGAAGCGGCCGCGGAACAGACTGCCGAGGAGGCGCGCGTCGACCGCCGCCAGGGAGGCGACTAGATCGTCGTAAATGCCGGTTATCAGGGCGACGGTCCCTCCCGAAACACCGGGAATGACGTCGGCGACGCCCATGCAGATCCCCCGCAGCACGAGGCCGGGCGCCCGGCGTCGCCCCTGCCCCGGCGAATGCTCAGCCACCGCGTATTTTCTCCTCCGTCAGCGACGAAAACATGCGCCCCTGCTCCGGACTGCCCCCCAGCCGTTCGAGCACGCGGCGGTCCGCACGCGGCATCGGGTAGTCGCCCAGCTGCTCCGGACCGACCCATTTCCAGTCGTCGCAGCCGACGGCGCGCGGCTCCCCCCCTGCCCAGCGAGCCTCGAAGGCGTGCAGGGTGATGGTGAAATGGCTGTACCCGTGGTCGACGCTGACGAGGTGATCTCCCACCTCGATGTCGAAATCGAGCTCCTCCCTGATTTCGCGCCGCAGACAGTCGGCGCAGGATTCCCCCTTTTCTCTCTTGCCCCCGGGGAACTCCCAGAGCCCGCCGAGCATGCCCCCTGCCGGGCGCCGCGCAATCAGCAGGCGTCCCCCCTTCCATATCAGACCGGCGGTCACCTCGTAGTGAGGGCGTTTCTTCCTGCCCTTCTTCACCGGCAGGCAGGCCGGGTCGTCGAGCTCCCGGCGGGCGGCGCAGAACTCCGCAAGGGGACAGTCGCCGCAGCGGGGCCGCGAGGGCGTGCAGACGCGGGCGCCGAGCTCCATCAGCGCTTGGTTGAAATCCCCGGCCCTGCCGCGGGCAAGCAAGCGCTCCCCCGCGGCGATCAGCCGCGTCTTCACCGCTGACCTGCGGGGATCCTCTTCAACCAGAAGCAGCCGGCAGAGGACGCGGGTGACGTTCCCGTCGAGCACCGGGTGGTCGCCGTCGAAGGCGATGCTGCTGACCGCGGCGGCGGTGTAGGGGCCGATCCCCGGCAACTCGCCGAGCTGTTCCGGGGTCCGGGGCAGCTGCCCGTCGAGCTCGGCCACCACCTTTTTCGCCGCCGCCTGCAGGTTGCGGGCGCGGGCGTAGTAGCCGAGGCCCTCCCAGGCCTTGAGCACCGCCTCCTCGGGAGACTCGGCCAGGGCCTCGAGGGTCGGAAACGCCGCGACGAAGCGCTCGAAGTACCCCCGCATCTGCTCGACCCGGGTCTGCTGCAGCATGATCTCCGAAACCCAGACCTGGTAGGGATCGCCGACGTCGCGCCAGGGGAGCTGGCGCTTGTTGAGGCCGTACCACGCCAGCAGCCGCGCCCGCAGGAGTTCGACCCGGGCGGCGTCGGCCAGCAGTTCAGATCCGGCCATGCCGTTGCTGTCCCCGGCGCACCTCGTCCGCCCACCCTTCGGTCGGCAGCGCCGCCAGCCCCTGCTGACGCAGCGGGGGGACGCCGGGGCTGTGGTCCGGCGGGAGCGGGTCGGCCTGAAGCAGCCCGTTGAGGACCGCCTCCTCGCAGGCTTCGGCGGCGGCGGCGTACAGGGGGGGCAGTCCGGTGTCGGCAAGCGCGCGCATCCCGACGGTGCCGTCGGGACCGGGCTCCGCATCGACGAGTCCGGTCGTCGACAGCGCCAGCACCAGGCCTTCGCGGGTGCGCTCCTCCAGCAGCCCCACCCGCACCAGGCCGAAGGCGGCGCGTCCGGCGAGGTGATCGAGCTGGCGCGGTTCAAGGGGGGCGTCGGTGGCGAGCACCGCGGCGAAGCTCCCGCTGCTCCGGGGGACCGATTGCCGGCCGCCCACGGGCAGAATGACGGGCCAGCCGTCCACCGACAGCCTGGACCGGGCACCGCCGTTGGCGGCGACGAGGGCGCCGACCACGTACTCGCCCTGGAGGCGGGAAGAGGTTCCCAGGCCGCCGCGAAACCCGAAGGCCGCCAGGCCGGCCCCGATGCCGACCGACCCCTCTCCGGAGGCGCCACCGGCCGCATCCAGAGCCTGGCCCAGGTGCCCCTCGCGCACGGCGGCGCGCGTGGCGGCAGGCAGGTTCACCT
>JAPOZF010000038.1 GCA_026706165.1 Gemmatimonadota bacterium | reverse complement strand
ACTCAGGAGGGAAGGATGACTTACCGCAGAATCGCGGCGGCGTGCGCGGCGGCAATGGCACTGCAGACCGCAGCGTTATGGGCGCACTGCGAGATACCGTGCGGCATTTACGGCGACGAGCTTCGCTTTTCGATGATCGAGGAGAACATCCAGACCGTCGAAAAGTCGATGAAGATGATCGTCGAGCTGTCCGGGGACAGCGCCAATGCCAACCAGGTGGCTCGCTGGGTGAACAACAAGGAGAAGCACGCCGACGACATCCGGGAGATCGTAACGCAGTACTTCCTTACGCAGCGGATAAAACTGCCGTCTCCGGGAATCGAAGCGCAGGCGGCCTACAGGAACAACCTCGCACTTCTGCACCAGATGCTGGTATACGCGATGAAGTGCAAACAGACGACCGATACGGCCAACGCCGGCAAGCTTCGGGAGCTGGCTCAGGAGTTCAAGCAGGCGTATACGGCCGGGTAGGGCTGGTATGGCGCCCGCGGCATCTGGTGGCTCGCATCGTCAACCTGGAGTCGCCCCGTTCCGATCCCCGAAAGCTCGAGGCGCGGATCCGTCTGGACGGGGGCCTCGATTACGGCCGCGACCTGGCAGCGGCGGCCCTTGGCCCCGGAGACACCCTCGATCTCCGGCTGCCTGCCTGGGACTCCGGCGCGCAGCGGCGAGCACCGGGTCGAGCTTGCCCTGACCTGAGAGGATCGTGTACAACTCCCTGGGTAAACCGGTTCGCGCCCTGTTCGAAACCACGGCGGCGCAAGCCTGCTCCTTCCGCGTCCGTTGGGACGGCTTGACGGATGCGGGAGCACCCGCGGCCTCGGGGGTATACTTCGCTCGTCTCACATTCGACCCGGCAGACGGGCGCGGCGCCCGTCACCAGACCCATCCCCTTCTGCTGCTCAGGTGAACGGCCATGCGGAAATACCCTGACTTTCCTGCTTCCAGTCTTCTGGTACTGACCGCGGTCCTTGCCGCGGTTTCGGTGGAGTGCCCGGCGGAAACTCCGGAGACGGAGAAGGAGTTTCGGTCCCAGCGGCTGCGCATGGTGGCGCGCGACCTCGCCTCCCGGGACATAACCGATTCAACGGTGCTCGCGGTGATGGCCCGGGTCCCGAGACATCTCTATGTCCCAGAAGACCTGCGCGGCTACGCCTACCGCGACGGCCCCCTGCCGATCGGCGAGGACCAGACCATCTCGCAGCCCTACATCGTCGCCTTCATGACCCAGGCGATGAATCTCAGTCCCACTGACCGGGTCCTGGAGATCGGTACCGGGTCCGGTTACCAGGCCGCGGTTCTCGGCGAAATCGCCGCCGAGGTGTACACCATCGAAATCATTCCCGAGCTCGCCGAGCGTTCCAGTGCGTTGCTGCGCGGCCTCGGTTACGAAAACATTCACGTGCGCACAGGGGATGGGTATTTCGGGTGGCCGGAGAAGGCGCCGTTCGACGCCATCATCGTCACTGCGGCGCCGAACCACGTACCGCAGGCGCTCGTTGACCAGCTTGCCGATCACGCCTCCCTCGTAATGCCTGTCGGCGATGCCTACCAGGAGCTGATCCGTATCACCCGGCGCGGCGACAAGCACACGACTGAACGGCTCCTGCCGGTGCGCTTCGTGCCGATGACGGGGCGGGCGGAAGCGGTCGCCGATTCAATACGTCGCTGAACCAAGGGTATCTGAAGTCACTGGCTTACCGGCTTCCGGAAGGGGTTGCTGTCGAGGCGGTGTCGCCGGTAACGGGCGGCCGATGCAGGGATGGAGCCTTTGGCGCGGCCGCGCGTCCGGAAGCCGGTCAGTCCGTTCCGGGTACGGCTATATGCGGCCGGATACGGAAAGTCTGTGGACGATGCCCAGCGAGGGGTAGGACGCGTAGGCGTAATCGAGCCGGTAGCGCTGCAGCACGAACCCGGCCCCCCCCGTCAGTCCGACGGCATCCTCACCCTGCACACCGGTCTGCTGCAGGCTGTACCCGGGACGCAGGAACAGATTGTCTCCGACCTGCAGCTCGGCTCCGAAGGCGAAGAACGGATCGCCGTCATTCGGGAGATTCGCGTCCGCGAGCAGGACCAGGGGCAGCGGGGCGTGCGCCGGCCGATGGGAAACGCCCGCCCGGAGGACCACCGGCAGCGAGTCCTTGAACCCGCCGGTGTAACCGCTGCGCACGCTGCCCATGTTGGAGATCGAGAATCCCATCTTCATGCCCTTGATCGGTCCGTCGGCGAGGAGGCCGAGGTCCAGGGCATAGGCGTCGGAGGTGTAGTCCTGGATACTCGAGTAGATCGCCTTCAGGCTCGCCCCCACCGCGAGGCGGCGCCAGACCCTCTGGGCCGCGGTCACAGAAGCGGCGAGCTCGAATGCGCCGAAGCTTCCCAGGTCCTGGCCGTCGGCGTCGGTGTGCCGCATCGAGCCGTAGGAGAAGTAGTTGACGCTTCCCGCCCATACGCGGTTCCCGCCGGGGAGGGCGACGCTGAGGAAACCGGCCGCGGTGTCGACGAGATAGCTGGCGAGCGAGACGACCCCGGCCCGCTGCTCCAGGCCGTGCAGCCCCGCGGGGTTGAAGGCGGCGGCTTCCATCTCTCCGGCCACCGCGGCGTAGGCGCCGCCGAGGGCGGTGGGCCGGGCCCCCACGGGAATCTTGAGGAAATTGAACCCCGTCGTACCGGCGTTTTCATTGATCGCCAGCGCCGGTTTCGCTGCCGGAAGGAGGACGAGGGCGGCGGAGGCGGCAGCGGCCGCCCCCAGGCGAAGGAATTGCCTGAGGATCATGCGCAGATCTCTTCGAGGTTGCGGGCGGCCCGAAACATGGCCGCCTCGTGAAATGGAGGAGCCAGAAGCTGAGCACCGATCGGGAGCCCTTCCCCGGAGGTGGTCAGCGGCACGGCGATGCCGGGCAGGCCGGCGAGGTTCACGGATACCGTGTAAATGTCGTTGAGGTACATCTCCAGAGGATCGTCGAGCTGTTCCCCGAGGCGGAAGGCGGTGGTCGGGGCCACCGGCGCCAGGATGACGTCGCAGGACTCGAAGGCGCGCTCGAAGTCGCGCCGTATGAGGGTGCGGACTTTCAGCGCCTTCAGGTAGTAGGCGTCGTAATAGCCGGCGCTCAGCACGTAGGTCCCC
>JAPOZF010000124.1 GCA_026706165.1 Gemmatimonadota bacterium | reverse complement strand
GCTGGCGCCGCGTCGATGTGACCGCCAGCCCGAGGGTCGACAATGGCGGCCCGGGGGCGGGGCTTCCTCCTGCTCTCAGCCAGGCGGCAAACCCGGCTACCCCGGCGGCGAGGAGCAGCGCCCCGCTGGCGAAGAAGAGGCCGCTGGCAGCCGTAGCCGAGGCAAGCGATCCGGCCGCGGACAGAGCGAGAGCGGCAACCGCCGCCCCGGCGGCGAACAGGAACGCCCCCCTTCCGGGGCCCGCGAACGAACGGGAGATTTCCCCGGCGAGCAGGGCGCGGGGCGCCAGGCGGCCGAGGCTCCTCACGGTCCAGGCGACGACCGCGGCGGCGACGATCAGCGAGGCGGCACAGCCGATGGCGAGGGTAGCGGGGGTGACGGTCAGGGACAGGTGCGACGTGCCGACGGCATCGCGCCACAAGGTGCGCAGCCCGGCCATCATCAGCCCGGCGTAGGCGGCGGCGCCGGCCGTTCCGAGCAGTCCGCCGAGGGCGGCGACCGCCAGACCTTCCCCGAGGAAACGCCGGCGCACGCGGGCCAACGGCATGCCCACGGCGCGCAGAAGCCCCATCTCGCGGGCCCGCTGCTCGACTCCGAGGCGGAACAGAAGCCCCGTCAGCATCGCCGCGGCGGCGATCAGGAACAGGCTGAAGCCGATGAAGAGCCCGCCGAAGTCGGTGGCGCCTTCGGCGGCCTTCAGGCTGCGCTCGCGCACCGGGATGAAGCTCATCCCCAGGCGCTGCGGCTGCACCGCGGCGAGAAAGGCCCGTTCGAATTCCGCCGCCGCAGCGGCCGGCTCCTCCCCCGGCCCGGCGCCGAGTCGGAGGGAGGTGAGACTGCCGTGGCGGCCGCCCCACAGCTTTTTCCCGGTGGCCTCGGAGACGAACGCTTTCGGCGCCGCCCCGTGCTCGTCCCAGTACGCCTCGTCCCGGGAGCGGATGCGGCCGAAATCGAGCGGGAACGGCGGCGACCAGGCGGACATGTCGCCGGCCTCCTGTATGCCGGGATAGCGGGGAGTCAGCTCGCGGTCCACGGCAAGGCCGCGCATCTGCAGAACGGCGGCGACCCGCAAGCGGGCCGACCTTTCCGTCAACCGCTCCCCCTCGTCGACGACGAAGTACTCCAGGCGCAGGGAGTCCCCGGCGGCAACGGCGAGGTCCGCGGCCGCCCACTCGTCGAGGGCGATCTCCCCTTCCCGCAGGGGCGGCAACGGCCGGCCGTCAGACAGCAGCATCTCACCGAAACCGCCGCCGAAGGCGCTCTCCCCGAGGGCGGAGACCGTCGAGTACGGCAGCGAGCGCCCGCCCGCCGACAGGCTGTTGGCGAGGTAGGTGAAGACCGGCAGTTGCGGAATGCCCAGCTCGGAAGCGACCGCTTCTGCCTGATCGGCGGTCCCGTCATCGATGATGAACTGCTCGCTCTCGAGGGCGAAGACGCCGCTCCCCGGCAGCCCCCGCAGCACCAGTCCGAGGTCGGCGAGAGCGATGGCGGCTTTCAGATCCCGTTGCAGGGCGGCTGCGGCGGGGCCGCCGGAGGCTCCCGGGTACCTGGCCAGCTGCCCGTTCGCCCTTCCGGGGATGCCGAGCTCCCGCTGCAATTCCCCCAGGTCGAGAAAGACGTTATAAGGGGCCGCCTGGTGGGGATGCAGCCCGAAGCCGCCGGGTCCGCGGTCCGGCGCGACCGCGGCGACGAGCGCCCGCAGGGTCTGCGCCACGTCCTCGGAGGAGCGGCGCCCGAACAAGGTCGCGCGCGGCACCTCGGCGCGGCGCGGCAGCGCCAGCAGCACCGCGTCCCCGGGGACGGCGCCGAGCTCTGCGGCCAGCCCCTCGTTCAGTATCGCCGGCGGAAACGGACCCTGCCTGTTCAACGCGGGGAGCTCCGCTTCGCCGAAAAAAGCGTTGAAGCGGGCGTCGATCCCGAGGATCTGCACCGAGGCGCGGGACCGGGAGTCCGCGTGGGTGGCGGCCCCCTCGAGGAGGATTACGGGCGCCACTCCGGCACCGGCGCCGCTCTCGTCGTCGATGGAAAGGGCGGCGGCGAGTTCGGCGCGGAAGAAACGGGGGGCCACGAGGGCGCAGTCGACGGACCCGAGGCGGTCGAGGACGAGGGAGCGGAGGCTGGCGCGCACCGAATCGCCGACCAGCAGGGCCCCGGTCAGCACCGCGGCGGCCACCGCGGCGCCGAGGGCGACGGCGGCGTTGATCTTCCAGTAGTGCGTCAGCGTCCGGCGCATCGCCCCTGGGTCAGCTCGATGCGCCGGTCACAGCGGGCGGCCAGCTCTTCGCTGTGGGTGACGACCACCAGGATGTTCCCCTCCTCCCGGTGCAGGGCGAACAACAGTTCCGCAACCGACTCGGCGGTGGCGCGGTCGAGGTTGCCCGTCGGCTCGTCGCACAAAAGCAGGCGCGGGGAGTTTATCAGCGCCCTGGCCACGGCCACCCGCTGGCACTCCCCGCCCGACAGGGCGGCGCGGCGGTGGTCAGCGCGGTCCCCGAGGCCGACGCGCTCCAGCAGCTCCCGCGCCCGCCGCTGCCTGGCGGCGTCCGGCCTGCCGAAGGCGAGCGCGGGGATCAGCACGTTCTCGAGGGCGGAGTACTGAGGAAGCAGGTGGTGGTCCTGGAAGACGAACCCGACCGCCTCGTTGCGGAAGCGCGCCAGCTCCGGTTCGTCCAGGGCGAAGGGGTTGCGGCCGCCGATCTCCACGGCGCCGCCGGTCGGCTCGTCGAGGGTGCCGAGAATGTGCAGGAGGGTGCTCTTGCCCGACCCGGAGGGTCCGGTGACCGCAAGCGATTCGCCCGCCTCCAGGTCGAGGTCGATCCCGTCGAGGACGCGCAGCGGCTGCCCGCCCTGCTCGAACTGCTTGCGCAGGCCGCGGACCGCGAGCCGGAAGGTTTCGCCCCGGGAATCGCCGCCGGTACCGCGGTCTCGGCTCACGGCGGCGGCGCCTCCTCGAGCTGCGCGGCGATGATGGCGGGGATCTCGACCGACCGCATCGGCTCCCCCGGGTTGCAGATGCAGCAGGCCGACGAGACCTCGCCGCTGGCCAGCTTCTCCTCCCCTCTCCAGAAATCGCAGGCGTAGGTCACCGACCGGGCGCTCAGGCGCGCCACCCGCAGGTGGACGTCGATGAC
>JAPOZF010000461.1 GCA_026706165.1 Gemmatimonadota bacterium | reverse complement strand
CACCCGCCCCGACCTGGAGCGGTTCAGGTCATCGGTCAAAAGAACGCTCTCACCGTCGGCCCCCGCGCAGTCGGACAGCGCCCTGCTGAGATCCCTCGTCGACAAGAAGGCCCTGCTGATGGAGGCGCAGGAGCAGGGGATCGGCGAAGAGGCCTGGCTCGGGAGAGCGGTGGAGCGCTTCCGCAAGAACCAGTTGATCAAGATGTACGTGTACCGCGAAGTGACGCAGAAGGTTTCGCTGTCCGAAGAGGAGATTCTGGCCTTTTTCAGGGAGACGCACCGGGACCGGGCCCTGCGCATCTCCGGGATGCTGCTGCCGACCCGGAAGGAGGCGCAAGAGGCGATTCAGGCCCTGGACGCCGGGGCGGATTTCGCCGGGATGTCGCGGGAGCGCTCTCTCTACGACCCGGCCCGGGAGACCGGGGGAGACAGCATGGAGTATCTGCAGAAGGACGGCATCGTCGAGGCCCTGCACGGCATTTTCGAGCTCGAGGTCGGTGAACTCTCCGAACCGATCCCGTTTTTCTACAAGGGCGCCACCAACTACGCCGTCATCAGGGTTACCGACGAAATCCCGGTCAACCTGGGTCCGGTTTCCCCTTCCCTGGCGGACGCCCGCTCCCGCCATCCCTGTATCGGCGAACTCTACCAGATCAAGCTGAAGGCCCGGCGCAAGGCCCTGCTCGATTCCCTGGACGAGGCCTATTCCCCCCGTGAAACCGGCCGGCTCCACGATCTGTTCGGTGAGTTCGTGGCCGCGGGGCTCGAATCCTCCCCTCTGCCCGACGGCATCCTGTGCCTGTACGAAGGGGGGAGCCTGTCGTTCGAGGATTTCGTCACCCTCGTTCCCGAAGCCAACCTCAATCCGGAAATGACGGACCAGCCCGGTCTCCTCGAGTCGCTCCTGCGGGAACGGGCAATACCCGCACGACTTTTCCTGGAAGAGATGAAACGCCTGACCCGGGGGGAGGAGGACCCGGAGCTCGAAGCGGCGGTAGCGGACAAACGGGACGACCTGATCCTGAGCACCCTCCGCAAGCGGGTTGTCGACGACCGGATTCCACCCCCTTCCGCGGCCGAGTCCTTCGCTTACTACGAGGCTCATCCCGAGAAATTCCAGACGTGGGAGGAGGTCGTTGTCATCGAAATCCTCGTCGCCTTCAGGGAGCTTGCCCCGCAGCTGCGGGACAGGCTCGACGCCGGAGAGGACGCCGCGGAGCTCGCCCGCCTGCACACCATTCGCGAGGGGGTTGCTCACCACGACGGGCTGATCGAGCTCACCAAACGCAGCCATTTCCGCGAACTGTACAAGGAAGCGAAAGGAACCAGAGTGGGGCAGGTCGTGGGTCCGGTCCGGTTGGAGAACGGCTTTTCCGTCTTCAAGGTCGTCGAGAACCGGCCCCCGGAGGTGAAGCCGTTCGACGACGAATCCCGGAGGCGCGCGAGCGGGTACCTGCGGATAGATGCCCTGAGGCGAGGCTTCGTCGAGTACGCGCGCGGACTGCGGCGGAAATACGGGGCGAGGACGTACCTGCGCTGAAGGGAATCCGGAGGAAACTTCCCTCAGGCCAACAAGAAAGCGGGAGTGCCGTGCGGCACCCCCGCTTTTCTCGTTCTGCTGCTGTTTCTTCCGGCAGAGCCGGATTTTACCTCCTCATCGAGGCCTTGATGTTGCCCCAGCTGTCCTCTTCGACGGCTGTGCCTATGAGGTCCGTCTGCACTTCGTCGAGGAGGTAGTCGGGGAAGAAACTGGCGTCGACCCAGGTCTCTCCGGCGGTGTTGTCCGACCATGTGGCGCCGCATTCGCAGCCATCGGTGCGGTAGGTCTCCTCGGTCCCGTCGAACTCCCACAGGTTGATGCCGTGGCCGATGATCTCACCTTCCCTCATCACGTGCTGAATGCTGCCGTCGGGATCCTGCCAGTTGAAGTCGTCCCAGACTGTCTCATAGAACTCCACCGACATGGTCACCTCCTGAAACGAGCCCGGGGTCCCCTCGTACCGGTACCCGATGTCGGACCAGTAGGTTCCGCCCGTGTGATCGCCGTCGATGTAAATCTCGATGTCGTCGTCACTCGTCCAGACATCGTCGAAGCGCTCGTACCCGTAATACAGACGGGGCTGACCGTCGACGTAGGAAAAGGTGACCTTGAAGTCGATGGAAGCGAGGTCGGGAGTGTCGTTGGGGATGAACATCCCCTCCCCCGGGGCGAACTTGGCGTTGGCCTCGTCCGTGGTCCACGAGTAGTCGTCCGGAACCACCGCCCACTCGCTGAGGTCCCCGTCGAGGACCGGCACCTGGTTCGACGGCCACTGCCAGAACAGGCCGATGAAGTCCGCCGGGACGTGAGCGAATGCAAAGGTGCTCATGCAGAGCAGGGCTGCAGCCGCCGCTGCTGCGCTGAAACGTTTGCGCATGGGAAAAATCCTCCAGGATCGGGTTTGCGCCCCCGCAGGGGGCCGGAATCATTTCTTGGTTATTGATCTCGGATATTGTACAAAAACCCCCGGAGGGGATCAATCATTTTCTCTTTGCCGGGGAACCTTCTCAGCGGAGGGAATCCGCCAGGGTCCGGGCCCGCTCCCTGTGGCGCCGCGCTTCCTCGCCGCGGCCGATCCTGTCGTAGACGTCGCTGAGAAACAGGTGGGCCTGGCCGTCGTCGGGATCGAGCTCCACGGCGCGCTCGTAAGCGGAGGCGGCTTCGCGAAACCTGCCCAGGCGAACCCTGGCGACGCCGAGGCTCAGATGGGCGAGCGAGTAGTCGGGTCTCAGCTCGACCGCCTTCAGGAAGTGGCGGACCGATTCCTCGACGTCTCCCATGCGGAAGGCTATCTGCCCGAGGTTGAGGTACGCCTCGGCCATTCCGGGGGCCACCCGGGCGGCCTCGCCGAAAGCCTCCCTCGCCTCACCCAGCCTTCCGAGCTCCCGGTAGGTCCATCCCAGCCGCATGCGGGCGACCGGATCGTTCCCATCGATGGCGACGGCGCGTTCGAAGTACGGAAGCGCCGAGTCCGGCGACCCGGTCTCGAAGTAGAGCCTTCCCAGCCCCATCACCGCATCGGCGCGGTCGGGGTCGATCGCGATGGTGCGCCGGAACTCGAGCGCCGCGGCCTCGATGCGGCCGGCCTTGGCAT
>JAPOZF010000445.1 GCA_026706165.1 Gemmatimonadota bacterium | reverse complement strand
CTCCTTCATGAAGTTTGCCCACAAAGGGAGCGCCGCGCGCGATCCCGGCTGCCTTCCCAGAGTCTGGGCCGGGTCGTCCATCCCCACCCAGACCCCGGCGACCAGGTGCGGGGTGAAGCCGATGAACCAGGCATCGGCATACTCGTTGGTGGTCCCGGTCTTGCCCCCGGCCGGGGAGTGGAAGCCGTGGCGGGTGCGGGCCCCGCGGCCGGTCCCGCCCACCTCGTCCATGACCGACCGCATCAGGTCCGTCATCAGGACCGCCACCGACGGGCGCAGCGCCTCCCTGGCAATCGCCGAGGCCTCGTACACGACGTTGCCCTCGGAGTCCTCGATGCGCTCGACGACGACCGGGGGCACGAGCACCCCCTTGTTGGGGAACACCCCGAATGCGGCGACCAGCTCGAGGAGGAGGACCTCGCTGGTGCCGACGCCGATCGACTCGAAGGGCCGGATCGGGGTCGTGATCCCCATGTTTCGCGCGTACTGCACGACACGTTCGGGACCTACCTCGATCGCCAGCTTCAGGGCCACGAGGTTGCGCGACTGCTTGAAGGCATCGCGCAGGGTCATCGGCCCCTTGAACTTGCGGTCGTAGTTCTCGGGGTCCCAGACCTTTCCGGTGACCGGATCGACGATGGTGATGGCGTTGTCCTCGTACACGTCGATGGGGAAGATCCCGTTGTCGAAAGCCGCGGTGTAGACGAACGGCTTGAAGGAGGAGCCGGCCTGGCGCAGGGCCTGGGTCGCCCTGTTGAACTCGCTGTCGCTGAAGTCGCGGCCGCCGATCATGGCGAGCACCCGCCCGGTGGCCAGGTCCATGGCCACGAAGGCGGCCTGGACAAGGGCGGAATCCGGCGTTCCCGGGGCGTGGGGCCGGGACGCCATGAATTTGTCGACCCTCTCCTGCACCTTGCCGATCTCGGTGACGAACAGGGTTTCGGCGATCCGCTGCAGCCGCGAATCGAGGGTGGTGTGCACGGTGAAGCCGTCGCGGTAGAGGGAGCGGCCGTACTCGCGGTTGAGCTGCTGGCGGACGTGCTCGACGAAGTAGGGGCCCAGGCCGTAGGTCTCGGCGTGCCTCCGCTTGCGCACTTCCACCGGCTGCTTCTGCAGCCGCAGGGCATCCTCCTCGGTCAGGTTGCCGGAGCGCATCATCTGCGAAAGCACCTCGTTGCGGCGCCGGGTCGCGCGCTCGGGATCGACCATGGGACTGTAGTAGTTGGGGGCTTTCAGCAGCCCGGCGAGAAGGGCGCACTCCTCGACGGCCAGCTGCGCCGGTTCCTTGTCGAAATAGAGGCGCGCCCCGGACTTGAGGCCGTGCGCGTCGTGTCCGAAGAAGACGGTGTTGAGGTACATCGTCAGGATCTCGCGCTTGGTGTACAGGCGCTCGACGTGGACCGCCGTGATCTGCTCGCGGATCTTGCGCGCGTAGGTCGCCATCACCTCTTCGAAAGTGCCGCTGCCGCTCTGGCGGCCGACCTGCCGGTAGAGGTTGCGCGCCAGCTGCTGCGTCAGGGTGCTCGCCCCCTCGGCGGTCGGATCGAGCGAAACGACGTTGGCGTACACCGCCCCGAAGATCCGCCGCAGGTCGATGCCCCAGTGCGAGTAGAAGCGGCGGTCCTCGATGGCGATCAGGGCCTCCTCCATCCGCTTCGGGATCTCCTCGTACCCCTTGAGCAGCTCGCGGTTCTCCTCGAGGAAGTTACGCAGGTGCCGGCCGTCGGCGGAGTAAACCTTGGTGATCCTCTTGGGCTGAAACCGCTCGAGCTCGTCGATGTTGGGGAGATCGTCGCTGAACAGGCTGACCGCGGCCCCCAGGGAGATCCCGTACACCGCCGTGCAGGCGATGGCGATCAGCAGAAGGAATTTCAGCATCCCCGAAGGTCCTCTCCTCGCCGACCGGCTACTCGTAGTACCCGGCGACGCGCCGGGTGTTGTACTCCAGCACGTACTCGACGTGCTCCGGGCTCGCCGGGTAGGACTCGGTCGCCGGGTACGGGTACCTGCTCATGCCGTGGAACGGCAGCGGCCCGACCGTGAGGGAGGCGGCGCTGTGAAAGTCCATGTCCTTGCCGAAGCCGTCGGAGTAGAACAGGAAGGTCCTGCTCATGCCCTCGGCCAGCGGCGGAAAGGCGTCTGCCGCGACCTCCATGGTCAGCTCGTCCCCGTGGCCCATGATGACGAAGCGGTCGTCGACCTCCCCCAGCAGGTCTGACACCGGGCCGAACCGGGTGAAGGCGCCGGCGTGGGTGCCCCAGTCGGTGTAGGGATCGAGACGGTCGTAGTGGTAGCGGAAGGCGAACGTCCCCTTGATCGAGGTGTGCTCGGGGTAGCCGCGCCAGTGCAGGTCCGCCTCCTCGAAGCCGCGGCGGTGAACGGCGACGGCGTCCCCGGCGATATCCCCGACGAGGATCTGGTCGAAGTAGACGGCGGCGGTGGTGGTTATGCGCACCTGTCCGACCCCGGCCGGCAGGGCCCCGGAGAGATCGACCAGCATCCGCTTCGGCAGTCCCGCGGGAACCCCCATGTCGGCGATGGCGGTGCGCCAGCCGCCGGCCCCGTCGGGAATCTCCAGCCGCGGCGGGGAGAGCTGCACCCCTGCCTGGGCCGCGGCCCAGTTCGAGGTCGAGTGGGCGTAGTCGACCCAGCCGTGGGCAAGCAGCGCCGGGCGCTTCATCCGCGACAGGTCCCCGAGGTCGAGAACCAGCGAGTACTCGCGGGCGTACCCGTGGATGCGCAGGCGCTCGAAACCGTCGTACCAGTCGTCGTCGACATGCTCGAGCT
Source organism: Gemmatimonadota bacterium (assembly GCA_026706165.1). The sequence continues at coordinate 358 of JAPOZF010000445.1, read as the reverse complement.
GCCCGAGGATGTCGTCGCCGCGGTCGTCACGGGCGGCCGCGGGCGGCCGCAGCCCCGCCAGGGCGCAGGCCTCGAACTCCGGGTACGGCGGCGCCGACAGGAGCCGCTCGTTCGGGTGCACCTCGAGGCCGGGGGGATGGTCGACGGCGATAAGCTCGGCGGCGTCGAGGTAGATGATCTCCTCGAGCTGGTTGGCCGCCTGCAGGACGTAGCGGCCTTCCCTGGGCACCAGCTCCCCGATGCGCACGTACTCGTCGTGGTCGGGGGTGTAGTACTCTCCGGGCGCCGGGAGAGAGCCGATGATGCCTCCCCCGAGGAAGACGGTCACGAAGCGGAAACGGCTGCCGACCCAGGCGAA
>JAPOZF010000145.1 GCA_026706165.1 Gemmatimonadota bacterium | reverse complement strand
GCCGAGATCCACATGGGCCTGAACTGCCCCAACAGCGTCATCCAGGAGATGGCCTCCTATGCGGACGACCCCTTTAGGGAGTCCACGGACTGGAGGGACGACCTGTTTTTCGGGCACCGGTACCAGATCGAGGACGGCTTCGTGCGGTTGCCGGACTCCCCCGGTCTCGGACTCGAGCTGAACGAGGAGGTGGCCCGGGCCCACCCCTACGAACCGCAACTCCGCCCGGAACTCCGGTACGAGGACGGGTCGGTGGAGGACAACTGAAGAGCGAGAAGTCGAAGCACTCTTTGACCGGCTGAAGGGCTAATTCGTTTATTGACCTACGCTTGTAGCCAATCAAGTATTCATCACTACCGCTGCATGGCTCTCCGGGCCGCAAATCCCCGCGCTGTTGCGCGCCTTGAGCCGCAATTGGTTCACCACTGGAGTGGCTTGCATGACTACCGAAGGCCTGAAGCAACGCCTGTTCGCCGAGATTGATCGCAGACTGCCGGAGTTCCAGGGCGTGCTGCGGGACGTCGTCGCCATCCCCACCGACAACCCGCCCGGCGACACTAGCGCCTGTGTCGCCTACCTGGTCCACTACCTGAAGTCGAAGGGGCTGCCGGCCGACGTGTACGAGCCGCAGCCGACGGTGCAGAGCCTGGTCTCCTATATGGAGGGCCGTCAGGCCGGCCGCAACCTCGTCCTCAACGGCCACCTGGACCAGTTCCCGGCGGGCGATCCGGAGGACTGGTCCTTCGACCCCTACTCCGGCGAGTGCGTTGACGGGCGCGTCCTCGGCCGCGGCGTGGGGGACATGAAGGCGGGATCGGTGGCCTCCCTGCTGTCGTTGGTGCTGCTCCACGAGCTCGACGTCCCGATCCGCGGGCAGTTGACGCTGACCTTGGTGGGCGACGAGGAGACAGGTGGGTTCTGGGGCTCGGACTGGCTGCTGGAGCACGTGCCCATGACCCGCGGTGACGCCTGCCTGAACAGCGAGCCCACGAGGATGGATCAGGTGCTGATCGGCCACAAAGGCAAGTACACGCTGGTCGTCGAGACCCGCCACGGCGGCGGCCTGGCGGCGGTGCCCGTGGAGGACGACGCCATCGCCCGGGCCATGACCGTGGCCGCGGCCCTGATGACGCTGAAGGGCTGGCGTCTCGAGACCCCGCCCGAGGTGGCCGCGGCCGTCGCCCGGGGCCGGGATCGGGAGGTGCGCGACGGCGGGCTGGCGGGCAAGGGATGGGTGGCGGACTCGACCACGGTCAACGTGGGCGTGATTCAGGGCGGCGTGCAGAGCAACACGATCCCCACGGCCTGCCGCATGGAGATCGACCTGCGCACGCCGGTCGGCGTGTCCACGCAGGACCTGCAGGAGAAGGTGGAGGAGGTGCTGGCCGGCACGGGCCTCGACCGCGGGGAGATCGACGTGGAGTGGGTGGTGTGTCTGGAGTCGGCCTATTCGGTCCCCGATGAGGAGATCGTGCAGGCCGTGGCCGCCAACGCGCGACGGATCACGGGGCGTGAGATCGAGGCCAACGTCAGCTACGGCTCCACGGATACCCGCTTCTGGTGGCGCCGGGGCATCCCTGCGGCGATCTACGGCACGGACCTGGAGAACATCGCCGTTCCCGACGAGCAGATCCGCGAGTCGGAGTTCGGACAGGTGCTGAAGGTCCATGCCGCCACCTGCGTCGACTACTTGTGTTGAACGGAACGGACCGAGCGGTCATCTTCGAATGTCTCCTTATAGAATCAATGCGGTTAGAATGCAGATCGCATTTGGGCGAGTACCCGCAAAACCGCGGCGGGTTTCGTTCGCTAGATGCCGATGTTTCAGGCCCGGATCTTATCGAACAACGCCGTTACCTCCGCCTCCTTCTCCTCGCTGCGCTTGCCGATATAGCCCTCGCCAAAGTAGATGGCCAGCGCAACGAGGATTTCCACCCCCGTGTAAATCTCAAACCTGTCGGTGTACTGAATCATAATGAAATAGGTGATCACGCCGCCGATAAACGACAAGACTGCGCCCCGCGCGGTCGGGCGTTTCCATATCATCCCGAGCATCAATGGGATCGCGATGGGCGAGAGGAGGCCACCGAACAGTTTTACGGTCAGAGAAAACACTTTGTTCATGCCCTGACTCTGGGAGATCACGATTGCGGTCACTAGAACCGCGATACCGAAAATCGCCGTCGTGATCATTCCCGCCCTGAACAACGCCCTGTCGTCGATCTCGCGCTTGAAGTTGCGCTGGTAGAAATCCTTGGTGAACACCGCGGCAAGGGCGTTGATATCGCTGTCGATCATGGACATGGTCGCGGCAAACATGGAGCATACCAGCAGTCCGATCAGCCCTGGTGCCAGAGTCGATAGTATCTTCTGCGTTACGAGGATATAGGTCTGATCTAGGTCGAAGCCGTCGACGGGTTGAAGTGTGGCCGGATCGAAGTGTTCGGGCATCAGCAGCGGCGCGGCCCAAGCGGGGACGAAAATGACGATGGGATAGAACAAGTAGAGAATCGCCGACAGGCTCGCCGCTTTCTGGGCATCTCGCGGCTTTTCCACTGACACGAACCGCTGCGCCAGTCCCCAGGTGCCCCCGTTGTAGCTGAGGATGATCACAACCACATAGACCAGCCAGAAGCTCGCGCTAATCCCCTCGGCCGCGTTGAAGAAGCCGGCGCGCTCCTGTGGCAAGCTGTCCCACATCGCGTTCCAGCCTCCCACCATATCGAGCGCGATGAACAGCACGGCCAGACTCATGACGAGCTGTACTACGAACTGCACTAAGTCCGTAAGTACGGTAGCCCATAGCCCGCCAATGAATACGTAGGCGATGGTGATCAGACCCGAAACGACGATGACCGGCACCACCTCCCAGCCGGTAACCACGTGGACGACGATGGAGATCGCGAACAGCTTGATGCCGAGGTCGATGAACTTGATGAGAATGCCGGAAACCGCTATCAGACCCCGCACGGAATTGCCATAGCGCGCTTCCAGATATTCCACTGGAGTCAGAACTTTTAACCTGGACCATCTCGGCGCCCAGATGAGGCATCCGAGTACCAGCGCCACGAACACCCCAAGCGAAAACAGGGTCCACATGCTGAATCCCGTAACCGCTGCACGACCGGCAAAGCCGACAAACACGACCGCGCTGTACCCCGACACGT
>JAPOZF010000645.1 GCA_026706165.1 Gemmatimonadota bacterium | reverse complement strand
ATCAGCGGGGTCATCCTCTACGACGAGACCATCCGGCAGGCGGCCGGCGACGGCTCGCCGCTGCCGCAGGTGCTGTCGGACAAGGGGGTGATTCCCGGGATCAAGGCCGACATGGGGCTGAAGGATCTGCCCGGCTTCCCGGGAGAGCAGGCCACCGAGGGGCTCGACGGCCTCCAGGACCGGCTCGAGGAGTACCGGGAGCTTGGGGCGCGGTTCGCCAAGTGGCGGGCGGTGATCGCCGTCGGCGACGGGCTGCCCACCGCCGGCTGCATCGAGGCCAACGCCCACGGGCTGGCGCGTTACGCGGCGATATCGCAGGCGGCAGGGCTGGTGCCGATCGTCGAGCCGGAGGTGCTGATGGACGGCGCCCACGACCTGCAGGCCTGCGAGGAGGCGACCGAGGCTACCCTGGCCAGCGTCTACGGCCGGCTGTTCGGCCAGCGCGTCGAGCTCGAGGGCACCCTGCTGAAACCGAACATGGTGCTCTCCGGAAAAGACTGCCCGCGGCAGGCTTCGGTCGGGGAGGTCGCCGAGGCGACGCTGCGCTGCTTCCGCCGCACCGTGCCCGCGGCGGTCCCGGGCATCGTGTTCCTCTCGGGGGGACAGAGCCCGGAGCAGGCGACCGCCCACCTCAACGCCATGAACGCGATCGGCGGGGCCCCCTGGCAGCTGAGCTTCTCGTACGGACGCGCCCTGCAGGAGACGGCGCTGAAGGCCTGGAAAGGGGATGCCGCCAACACCGAGGCGGCGAAGCGGGCCTTCTACCTGCGCGCCAGGCTGAACGGGGCCGCCCGCCACGGAGAGTACACCCTGGCGATGGAGCGGGAAGCGGCCTGACTCGCAGGGTCGGGGTTACGTTCCGGACTCCCCCTGCGGGAAGGAGGGAGCAGCCGAAATCCCCCCGGAGCCCACTGCACCGCCCGTGGAAAGAGGCGCGGCCTGCGCGCAAGCGGTCGCGCCTTCTTTTTTCAGTAAAGAACCGGCAGTTCAAAACCCCCGGGGGGCGGGAGAGCCGTGCTGGGGGCCGGGGCACTCAGGAATGAGCCGGGTCGCGTTTCTCCGGATCGATGCCGAGCTCGGAGACCGCGCGCCGCACCTCCTCCCGGCCGAGCATTCCCTGGCGGTGAAGGTCGGCGAGGGCGGCATAGGCGATCGCCTCGGCGTCGACCTCGAAGAAACTGCGCAGCGCGGCGCGCGACTCGCTGCGGCCGAAGCCGTCGGTGCCGAGGGCGACCGGGGGCCGCGGGAACCAGCGGGCGATCGAGTTCGGCAGCGCCTTGATGTAGTCGGAGGCGATGACGAAGCTGCCGCTTTCCCCCTCGAGACATTGGCCGATCCAGGATTTCGGGGCCGCTCCTTCCTCCTGGCGCAGGCCGAGCCGTTCGCTGGCCGCCCCGTCCTCGTGCAGCTGGCGGAAACTGGTGATCGACCAGACCGAGGCGCCGACGCCGAAGCGCCCGGCGAGGATCTCCCTGGCACGCAGCGCCTCGTTGAGGATGCTGCCGCTGGCGAACAGGTGGGCCCGCCCGGGGCAGCCCTCCGGCGCTTCCCGCAACCGGTACATCCCCTTCAGGATTCCCTCCTCGGCCCCCGGCGGCATGGCCGGCATGGGGTAGTCCTCGTTCTGGACGGTCAGGTAGTAGACGAGGTCCTCGCCGCGGCCGTACATCCGCTCGATCCCCTCCCGCACGATGACGGCGAGCTCGTAGCCGAAGGCGGGGTCGTAGGCGACCACGTGGGGATAGCTGTAGGAGAGGAGGTGGCTGTGCCCGTCCTGGTGCTGCAGGCCCTCGCCGTTGAGGGTAGTGCGCCCCGAGGTGGCCCCGATCAGGAAGCCGCGCGCCCGCTGGTCGCCGGCGGCGAACACGAAATCTCCGACGCGCTGGAACCCGAAGATCGAGTAGAAGACGAAGAACGGCAGGGTGTGGATGCCGTGGCTGGAATAGGCGGTCCCGGCGGCGATGAAGGAGGACAGGGCCCCGGCCTCGGTGATCCCCTCTTCGAGCAGCTGCCCGTCCCGGGCTTCGCGGTAGTAGGTCAGGGTTTCGCTGTCGACCGGCTCGTAGAGCTGCCCGATGTGGGAGTAGATGCCGTACTGCCGGAACAGCGCCTCCATGCCGAAGGTACGCGCCTCGTCGGCGACGATCGGCACGATAAGCGGGCCGAGCTGCTTGTGGCGCAGCAGCTTCGCGAGGATGCGCACGAACATCATGGTCGACGACGCGCGGCGCTCCCCGGTGCCGGCGAAGAACTCGTCGAACAGGTCTCCCTGCCCGGCCTCTCCCGGGGGCGGGGCTGACAGCCGGCTCGGAACGAAGCCGCCGAGGGCCCGGCGGCGCTCGATCAGGTACTGGCTCTCGGGGGTGTCGGCCGCCGGCCGGTAGTAGGACAGCTGCTCGACCTCCTCGTCGGACAGGGGGATGGCGAAGCGGGTGCGGATGTTCCTGAGGGCCTCGCTGTCGAGCTTCTTCTGCTGGTGCGCCCCCATGCGCCCTTCCCCGGCTTCCCCCATCCCGTACCCCTTGATGGTCTTGGCGAGCACCACCGACGGGGCGCCGCGGAACTCGAGGGCGGCGCGGTAGGCGGCGTGCACCTTCTCGGGGTCGTGGCCGCCGCGGCGGATGGTGCGGATGTGCTCGTCGGTCAGGTGCCGGGAGAGCTTCATCAGGCTCTCGTCGACGCCGAAGAAGTGGTTGCGCTGGTAGCTGCCGTCGGAGACGCTGTACTTCTGGTACTGGCCGTCGACGAGCTCCCCCATGCGCCGCGCCAGCAGCCCCTGCTCGTCCCTGGCCAGCAGCGGGTCCCAGTCGCTTCCCCAGATCACCTTGATGACGTTCCAGCCGGCGCCGCAGAAGACCGTCTCCAGCTCCTGGATGATCTTGCCGTTGCCGCGCACCGGGCCGTCGAGCCGCTGCAGGTTGCAGTTGACGACGAAGACGAGGTTGTCGAGCTGCTCGCGGGCGGCCAGGGAGATGGCCCCGAGGGATTCCGGCTCGTCCATCTCGCCGTCGCCGATGAAGGCCCAGACCTTGGCGTCGGACCGCGGCTTGAGGCCGCGGTCCTCGAGGTAGCGGTTGAAGCGGGCCTGGTAGATCGCCATGATCGGGCACAGCCCCATCGACGCGGTGGGGAACTGCCAGAAGTCGGGCATCAGCCACGGGTGCGGGTAGGAGGACA
>JAPOZF010000108.1 GCA_026706165.1 Gemmatimonadota bacterium | reverse complement strand
TCCGCCTCGAGGTCTTCGAGCGGGCCGACTTCCACGACCTCCTGCGCCGCGCCCAGGAGGCGGCCACCCCCGGCTTCTTCCTCAACGTCCTCTTCGCGATCTACACCATCATCACGGGAACGCTGACCGCGGTCTCGGTCGCCGTCGTCGTCGGGCTCTGGGACCCCCTCCTCCTCGTCGCCATCGTTCTCGTCACCCTGCCTCACCCGCTTACCGCACTGGTCCACAACATCCACGAGTTCTACCTGCAGCGCGGGCAGACCCAGTCGCAGCGCCTGCGCGGGTACCTGGAGCGGACGCTGACCGGACGGGACGCGGCCAAGGAGGTGCGGGTGTTCGGCCTGGGGCCGGTCCTGACCGGATGGTGGGAGCACCTCTACTGGAAGGTCGCCGACCTCGTCTACCGGCAGCGCCGCAGGCACTGCGCAATCGGGGGTTTTCTGTCCGCCTTCAGTCTCCTGGGACTGGCAGCCGGGGTCGGCTGGTCGGCGTGGGCGGTTCTCGAAGGCGGGCTGTCGGCAGGGCAGTTCGCCGCCATGATCGTCGCCCTGCGCCAGGTGCGGCTCGGCGTCTCCCACCTCGTCAACCGCATGAGCTTCCTGTCCATCCGGCTGTTCAACATCGCCGACCTGTTCATCTACCTGGACCTGGGCCCGGAAGAGCCGCGGGAAGGGAAGGACATCGGCGTCCTCGCCCGGACACCCATCTCCGCGCGCGGCCTCTCCTTCCAGTACCCCCAGGCCGACCGCCCCGCCCTCGAGGAGGTCACCGCCGCCATCCGGCCCGGGGAGCGCGTCGCCCTGGTCGGGGCCAACGGCTCGGGCAAGACCACCCTGGTCAAGGTGCTGCTGGGGATGTTCCGACCCACCGCCGGCGAGCTGAGCTACGGCAGTCTCGGGGCGGAACAGGCGAACCGCGGCCAGCTCTGGGACCAGTCGGCCGCGGTCTTCCAGGACTACACCCGCTTCGCCTTCACCCTCGGCGAGAACATCGGCTTCGGCCGCTGCGAGAAAATGGGTGAGCTCGGAGAAATCGAGCGCGCCGCGCGTCAGGGCGGGGCCGACAGCGTCGCTGGCCGGCTCCCGGAGAGCTACGGCACCCTGCTCACCCGGGAGTTCGAGGGGGGCACCGAGCTTTCCGGCGGCGAGTGGCAGCGCGTCGCCATCTCAAGGGGGTTCATGCGAAATGCCGGTTTCGTCGTCCTCGACGAGCCGACCGCTTCCCTGGACCCGCAGGCCGAGGCCGACGTGTTCCGCCGCTTTCTGTCCATGGCCGGGGGGCGAACCACCATCGTCGTCTCCCACCGCCTTGGCTCGGCGCGGCTGTGCGACCGCATCCTCGTCCTGAAAGAGGGGCGGCTGATCGAGAACGGGACCCACGACGAACTGGTCTCCCGTGACGGGGAGTACGCCCGCATGTGGGCGCTGCAGGCGGGTTGGTACGACAGGTGAACGGGGAACGGGCGGGGGGTGCAGTCGGTCTGCATCCGCTCAGGACCGGCCCGAGCCGGCAGCTGATCGGGCGCGCCGGCAGCGCCGGGGGGAAGGGAAAATGCCGGCCCGGAGCCGGAGGATGCTGAAGCTGCCCGGGATCGATGGGGCTCGGAGAGATCCGGCATCCGCTTGGAACCGGCCGGAGCCGAAGAAAGTTGAAGCCGCGGGGATCGATGGTGCCGGAAGATACGGGGCGACTTCCGCAGCCGCCGATGTGCCGAGGGAAGGGAGGGGCCGGCCGGAGCGGGATTCCCGCTTCCCAGCCGGCCGCGCCTTCACCCTCCCGCCTGATCCGGGGCCGTGACCTGGGCGACCCCGACCATGGAGTCGCGGCTCACCAGGGGGACCAGCTCCTCCTCGCCGAGGTCTTCGGTGCCGGCCGGCCTGAGCGGAAGCACCATGTAGCGGACCTCCGCGGTGCTGTCCCAGACCCGCACCTCCACCGACTCGTCGAGCTCCAGGCCGAACTCCTGCAACACCGAGCGGGGCTCGGAGACGGCGCGGGAGCGGTAGGCGAAGGACTTGTACCAATCCGGCGGAAGGCCCAGCAACGGCCAGGGATAGCAGGAACAGAGCGTGCACACGACCATGTTGTGGATGCCGGTGTTGTTCTCCAGCACGACGATCTGCGCCCCTTCGCGGCCGACGAACCCCATCTCGGCGATGGCCGCGGTGCCGTCCTCCAGGAGCCTCTTCGTGTATTCCGGGTCGCACCAGGCGCGGGCAACGACTTTCGCCCCGTTCATCGGACCGACATCCCGCTCGTAGGTTTCGACGACGGCGTCGACGGCGTCCGAAGCGATCAGCCCCTTCTCCACCAGCAGCGACTCGATCGCTTTTGTGCGCAGCGCCGCCGGGGACTCCGGTGCGTCGTGGTGGCGGTGGTGGTCACTCATCAGATACCTCCTGTGCGCGTGCGGGTTCGAGATAGCTGTCCCAGAGGTCGATGTACACGCCGCCCCGGCCCTCGGCGGACTCCCCCCAGAGCTCGGCGGCGTCGAACCTGACGCTGTAGAGCGCCTCGGGGTTGCGGACACCCCGGGCCATGTCGTCCGCGAGGTCGTGATAGCCGTGGTGCCGGGCGATGGTGCCGCGGCGCCCGCGCGCGTAGCGCGGCAGCCGGTGGTGCCCAATCGGGTGGTCGTTCCTGGTGCGGACCGCTTCCCCCACCCGGAACCTGGGAGGCCTGCCCGAGTCCCGCGGCGGCGGCAGGCGGTTGCGCATCCTCTCCATCACCTGCCCGGCGGCGGCAGGGTCTTCGCGGCGGGGAACTTCCGCTTCGGGATGCCGACGGTAGTGACGGATGCGGTCATCCAGCTCTTCCCGGGTCAGGATGCCCAGCTCCAGCAGGCGTCTCTCCATGCGCGCCAGCCAGCGCTCGTAGTAAGGACTGCTTACGTACTCGGCGGGATCGAGCAGCTCCAGGGCGTAGCGGGCGGCGTCGCCGCTGGGAAACAAGGGGACCATTCCCGACATCTGCATGGCGAAGAGGCGGCCTTCCCAGGGCTCGTGAAAGACAGGCTCGTTCTCTTCCCGCCGCACCGGGCCGAAGCCGTGCATGCCCCCCATGTCATGGATGCCGTTCATGCCGCTACCCTCGTGTCTCGTCCGGTTCCTGCGGAAATATATCCGGATTTATCCTGGATGCCGGCAACGACCCCGGCGTTGAGAGGCTGCTACCGCGTTCGC
>JAPOZF010000506.1 GCA_026706165.1 Gemmatimonadota bacterium | reverse complement strand
GCCCTGACCGGCTCCTACGACGCCCCCGGACTTCCCGCGGTGCGCGCCGCCCCGAAAAGCCGGCGCAACCGCTGGCGGCTCCTGCGCGGCAACCTCGATCTGGTGCCCGGTTCCCCGACCCGCGCCGATTTCGCCGCCTTCGTGGGCGCCCGGGCGCGCGCGCCCTCCCACGACGACCCGGAGCTGCGCGCCGGCTTCTCCGCGGAGGAACGCCTGATGCTGGAGTTCACCGCCAACACCGACCCGGCGCGCTTCGACTCGCTGTTCCCGCGGTTGCCGCAGGCCTTCCGCAGCTGGATCGACACCTTTTCCCTGCACCATCACACCGCCGGGGTAAGGACGCAGCTGCTGATCGCCCACAGCAGCGCCGACAAGGTCATCCCCTACCCGGAAAGCCTGGCGCTGGCCGCCGACCTGCCGAATGCGCCCCCGCCCGACGTATCGATCCTCGACCTCTTCACCCACGTCGACCTGAAGATCGACCGTACGTCGCTGCAGGCCCTCGCCGCCGACGTCATCCCGGGTCTGTTCAAGATCTGGGGGATCGGGACGGCACTCATGCGCCAGCGCAGGTAGGAGATCGGATATGGTTATGCCACAATTCGATAGACGCGTCCTTCCATACGGAATCTTCCTGGCCGCCCTCGCCATGCTGCTGCGGCCGGCCCCGGGGGAAGGCTCGGCCGCCCACGAAAGCACCGGCTGGCGGCCGACCGCGGTGCCGCTGTGGAACTACAGCACCGACGACGGGACCGGGTACGGACTGCGCGCCAATCTCTACGAGTACGACGGCATCACCGTCCCCTACCGCCGCAAGTACTCGGCGCAGCTGTTCTTCACCACCGGCGGCAAGTGGGTGCACCGGCTGCTGATGGACACGCCGCGGTTCCGCGGCGGAGCCGACCGCCTCGAGCTTGAGTTCGTGTTCGAGAAGGAGGAGTTCGCCAACTACTACGGCGGCCTGTCGAGGGAGGAGACCCGCGGCCTCGGCCGTGACCACACCACCTTCTCGCAGGCCTTCCCCGAGATCAAGCTCAGGTGGATCCGGCGGCTGGGGCTTCCGCGCGGTTCCACCCCGTGGAGGCTGCGGCTCGGCAGCCGCCTGAGCTACTACCGGATCAGCCCGAACGCCCGCGCCGGCAACATCCTGGTCGAGCAGGACCCGCTCGGGGCCGACGGGGGCTCCCTCGCCCAGGTCGACGCCTCGCTGCGCTACGACACCCGGGACAACTACAACGACAGCTCCGCCGGCCTGCTCGAGGAGCTCCTCGTCGAGTACACCTTCGGCGCCGGCGGGGACTACAACGGGATCAGGGCCCGCCTCGAGCACCGGCACTTCGCCTCCCCGGTCTCCGGCATCGTCGCCGCGCACCGGCTCGCCCTCGACTGGACCGGCGGGGACCTGCCGTTCTTCGAGGAGCTCGAGCTGGGGGGCAGCAACACCGTCCGCGGCCTTCCCAAGGCCCGCGACCGCGGCAGCGCGCGGGTGCTCCTCAACGGTGAGCTGCGCTGGCGGGGCCTGCGCCTTTCAAGGGCGGAGAACATCCATCTCGGGGCGCTGCTGTTCGCCGACGCCGGCCAGATCTTCGACCGCGGCGAGCTGCCTGCCGGCGACCGGTGGCGCCGCGGGGCCGGCCTGGGGGTTCGCCTTCACTGGCACAGCACCATCGTCCGCGCCGACTACGGGTCCTCGGCCGGGGGCACCGGCACCTACATCACCTTCTCGCAGGTCTTCTGACATGACCGCCGCCGCAGCTGCCGACCGCGACTACCGCAGGACCGTCAACGCCTGGTGCCTCTACGACTGGGGCAACTCCGCCTTCGCCACCACCATCATGGCCGGGGTCTTCCCCCTCTTCTACCGGTCGATGGCGACCAGCGCCGGCCTCGGCGAGGCGGACGCCACCGCAGCCTGGGCGTACACCACCTCGATCGCCCTGCTCATCGTCGCCGTCATCGGGCCTCCCCTCGGATCGCTCTGCGACCAGACCGCGAGCAAGAAGCGGTTCCTCGCCTTCTTCGCCGCCCTCGGGGTCTGCGCCTCGGCCCTGTTCGTCCTCCTCGGCGACGACAGCTACCTGACCGGGTCGGTCCTCTTCATCGCCGGCAACATCGGGTTCGCCGCGGGCAACATCTTCTACGAGTCGCTGCTGCCGCACGTCGCCCGCCCCGGCGACGTCGACCGCGTCTCGACGCGCGGGTATGCCATGGGGTACATCGGCGGCGGCATCCTGCTGATCTTCAACCTGCTCTGGGTCATGCACCCCGGCTGGTTCCTGCTGCCCGGCACCGGGTTCGCGCTGCGCCTGACCTTCTTCAGCGTCGCCGTCTGGTGGGCGGCCTTCACCGTTCCCCTGCTGCGCCGCGTCGGGGAGCCCCCGGCGGCGCATGCCACCCCCGAGGGCGGGGCGGGAATGGTGGTGGCCGCCGCTTTCGGGCGCCTGGCCAGCACCTTCCGCCAAATCCGCCGCTACCGCCAGCTGCTGCTGTTTCTCGCCGCCTTCTGGCTCTACAACGACGGCATCGGCACGATCATCAAGATGGCGATCGCCTACGGGGACGAGGTCGGCATCGGCCGCAACGACCTGATAACGGCGCTGGTCCTGACCCAGTTCGTCGGCATCCCCTGCACCTTCCTGTTCGGCAGGCTGGCCCCGGTCCTGGGGACCAAGCGCTCGATCCTGGTGGGGCTGGGGGTGTACGGGCTGATCTCGGTGGGGGGCTATTTCATGCAGACCGCCCTCCACTTCTACATCCTGGCGGGGCTGGTCGGTATGGTGCTGGGGGGCACGCAGGCGCTGAGCCGCTCGCTCTACGCCTCGATGATTCCGCCGGCGAGGTCGGCGGAGTTCTTCGGCTTCTACAGCACCAGCTCCCGTTTCGCCGGCATCTTCGGCCCATTGGTTTTCGGGGTGGTCGGGCAGGTGACCGGCGGCAGCCGCCTCGGCATCGTGGCCCTCGTCTTCTTCTTCCTTGCCGGCGGGGCTCTGCTGCTTCTCGTCGACGAGAGGGAAGGCCGGGCCGCCGCCGCGAAAGAATGAATCACGAGGCTAAGATGTCACCACCACCGCGCAGGTGCTTTTGAGTCTCCTGAAAACCTTTCCTTCGCCAGCTTGACGACACCTGGGACCTCCGGCCAGCACTGCGAAAGCTACACGCCCTCGACGATGACGACGCTGGCGTTGG
>JAPOZF010000773.1 GCA_026706165.1 Gemmatimonadota bacterium | reverse complement strand
GGGGCGTCGCGCAGCGCTTCCGGCGGATAGAGCGGATCATCGACCCGTTCGAACATGCCCGGCTCGATGCGTCCGGCTATGGGCAGATTCTCGCGGAAGAAACGCTCCGCCCTGTTCAACAGCTCGAAGGCATTGCCGTGAAACTGCCGGTTATCCAGAAATTCGGTACGATCCGTACCGCGGAACTTCGCCACCCGCAACATGCACTGCGTGTACTCTTTCTCAACGCGGTCCGGCCGGCCGAACAAGACGACCGCCGCTCGCAACAGGCGGTCTCCACGGATCAGGCCGAAGCCGCGCAGCAACGCCGCGGGGTCGCGGGTTCCCGGATCGTCGGCGCGCCCGCGCCGGACAGCTTCCTCGAGGGTTCGAACGATCTCGTTGCGGTCGAGATCGTCTCTCCCCATCCCGGAGCAGGTTCGTTTTCCCAGCGCCGCTCCCCATGCAGGCGTTCGAGAAGCACCTGGTTGTACTGGTCCCGCGACATGGCCTGGCTGGTGTTGGCCACCCTGAGCCAAGCCTTCCCGTGGTGACTGTACGGCTGATTCTGTCCTTTCGAGACGGTAACCACCACGACCTCCCTTCCCCCGCGCACGGTTACTCGATTGACGGATGGGGAGTCCGGGGGTTCGATGTTTTGCAGCTCGGCAGCTACCTCCTCGAGCGTGTGATCACTGACAAACTGACCGACTACCCGGCCATCCGCTTGCACGCCAAACAGGACCGTGCCGCCGCGGTGGTTCAGCATGGCGCATGCCGTTCTCGCACCTGTACGCAACTCGCCGGTACTGAGCTTCAGTTCCAGCGTCTCCGATTCTCCGTCAGCGGCCAACGCCTCGATCTCGTCAAGTGTCATGCGTCTGGAATCCGAGGATGTTTATGGAGCGAGCAGCCGGGCAAGATTCCCTTCATGCTGGTCGAAGAACTGTCTGCCCGAAATATAATGCCCGCAGAGCCTCCCAAATCCTGACGTTCCGCTGGGTCTGGCCCGAAGGCGAGATGCCGCTCACATTGCCATCGCGGTTACGCACAGCGCCCACTATCTTGTGACTTGGAACTTCCGGCACATCGCAAATGCCCCCATGCGCTCTCGGATCGAACGGGTGTGTGGTCTGTCCGGTTTCGAGCCGCCCATCATCTGCACCCCCAACGAACTGATGGAACCCGACCATGAAAACGCCGCAGACTGACCCCGTCATCGCTGAAGTTCGGGCAGTACGAGAACAGCACGCGGCCCGGTTCAAGCCAGACAAGAGGCTTCCGGGCGCAAGTGCGTCCGCTATCCTTCCCGCCGAACAGTTCCCGACCCCCAAGTTCAGCACGGGTTGACGCGGCCTCGACCGTTGCCGCTGGGTAGCGGTATGAGCAGTCTGCCGAGGATTCCGGAGACAATGTGCGTCAAAGCGCGCGGCAAGGTTGGATGAATTCCCCCTCCCAGACAACGGACTATTCCATTCCATTGTCTCCCCTACCCCCCGTCCGCCTCCGGGTTCCCCTCCTCCTCCTCGGCCTCGCCTGCGGCGCCGGGGCGCAAGGGGAACCCAGGCACACCCTCAGCGGCTACGTCGAGGACGCGGCCAGCGGCGAGAAGCTGATCGGGGCCGTCCTGCACGAACCCGACCTGCAGCAGGGCACGACGACCAACCGCTACGGCTTCTTCAGCCTCACCCTGAAGGCCGGTTTCCTCCGGGTGGTGGTCTCCCACATCGGCTACCGCAGCGACACCCTCGCCACCGACCTCGACGGCGACCTGCAGCTCAACATCGCCCTCGAGCCGACGCCCCTGGAAATGGAGGCGGTGGAGGCCGAGGCGGAGCGGCTCGACCCGATCCAGGAGCAGACGCGGATGAGCGTCGTGCAGGTGCCGGTCCGGCAGATCGAGAGCGCCCCCGTGCTCATGGGGGAAGTCGACGTCCTCAAGACCCTGCAGCTGCTGCCCGGGGTGCAGTCCGGGAGCGAGGGGATGAGCGGCCTGTACGTGCGCGGCGGCAGCCCCGACCAGAACCTCATCCTGCTCGACGACGCCCCGGTCTACAACGTCTCCCACCTGTTCGGCTTCTTCTCGGTCTTCAACGCCAAGGCCATCAAGAACGTGCAGCTGACCAAGGCCGGCTTCCCGGCCCGCTACGGCGGCCGCCTCTCGTCGGTGCTCGAGATCGACATGAAGGACGGCAACATGAAGGAGTTCGAAGCCGAAGGCTCGGTCGGGCTCATCGCCTCGCAGCTCACCGTGCAGGGGCCGCTGAGCAGGGACCGCACCTCCTTCATCCTCTCGGGGCGGCGCACCTACATCGACATGCTGGTCCGCCCCTTCATGCCCGGCGACGAGAGAGGGGGCTACCACTTCTACGACCTCAACGCCAAGCTCAACCACATCTTCTCCCCGAGCAGCCGCGTGTACCTGAGCCTGTACAGCGGCGACGACCGCTTCTGGAACGAATTCAGGAACGAGTACGGCGGGGGAGCCTGGCGCGAGGAAGACAGCACCGAGGCGGACTTCGGGTGGGGGAACGTCACCTCCACGCTGCGCTGGAACTACCTGTTCAGCAACCGGCTCTTCGCCAACCTCACGGCGATCTTCAGCCGCTACCAGTTCTCGACCAACGTCGACAACCGCTCCGTCGAGGTCATCGACGGGAACCAGGAGAGCGAGGCTTTCAGGCTGCGCTACCTGTCCGGTATCCGCGACTGGGGACTGAAGCTCGACCTCGACTACATCCCCGACCCGACCCACTACATCCGCTTCGGGGGCAGCGGCACCCTGCACAGCTACCGCCCCGGGGCGGCGCATTTCAGGTCCGATTTCTCCGAGGGCACACCGGAGGACACCACCCTGGCCGCCCGGGAGACCGACGCCCTGGAGTACAGTCTCTACGCCGAGGACGACGTTTCCCTGAGCAGCCGCCTGAAGGCCAACCTCGGGCTGCATACCTCCGGCTTCCTCGTCGACGGGGAGGTCTACACCTCGCTGCAGCCCCGGGTCTCGATGCGCTACCTGCTGACCCCGGACTGGGCCGTGAAGACCTCCTACGCGCAGATGCGCCAGTACATCCACCTGCTCTCCAACAGCACCGTCGGCCTGCCGACCGACCTGTGGCTTCCGGCCACGGACCGGGTGCGGCCGCAGAGGTCGCGGCAGGCGGGCCTCGGCCTGGCGCGCCAGCTCGAGGAGCAGTACGAGCTGAGCATCGAGGGGTA
>JAPOZF010000429.1 GCA_026706165.1 Gemmatimonadota bacterium | reverse complement strand
CCGAGTTGGAGAACCAGCCGGCAGACGGGGCGGACCAGCCCTCGGCCGATAAAGGTCCGCCCCGCGCCCCGGGCATGGACTTCTCCGCCGATCCGGAGGCGGTCTCCGCCGTCGCCGAGGCCCACCGCCTTGCCAGCGGCCACCTCTTCAACCCCGCCTTCGCCACCGAGACATCCCTGATCGACCCCCTCCCGCATCAGCGCATCGCCGTGTACCAGCGGATGCTCCAGCAGTCTCCGCTGCGCTTCCTGCTGGCCGACGACGCCGGCGCCGGCAAGACCATCATGACCGGGTTGTACGTGCGCGAGATGCTGTCCCGCCGGCTCCTGCGTCGCGTGCTCGTGGTACCCCCGGCAGGCCTGGTCGGCAACTGGGAGCGGGAGATGCGCACCCTCTTCCGCCTTCCCTTCCGCATCGTGGGCGGCTCTGACGCCCGCGCCGGCAATCCCTTCCACGGCCCGGAATGCGACCTCGTAATCGTCAGCGTCGACACCCTGGCTGGGGAGCGCATGTTCGGCCACCTCAAGGACCCTCAGACCGACCCCTTCGACCTCGTCGTCTTCGACGAGGCCCACAAGCTGACGGCGGACCGCCAGCCGGACTTTCGCGTGCGCAAGACGGGCCGCTACAAGCTGGCCGAAGCCCTGGCCGGCGCCGAGTCCGACGACAAGGAGCGCTGGAAACTCCCCTGGGCCGCGCAGCACCTTCTCCTGCTGACGGCCACCCCTCACATGGGCAAGGACCACCCCTACTACTACCTCTGGCGCCTGCTCCTGCCGGACGCCCTCTCCACCTATGACGCCTTCGAGGAGTTTCCGCCCGACACCAGGCAGCGGCACTTCATCCGCCGCACCAAGGAGGAGATGGTCCACTTCGACCACCGGCCCCTATACCCGCAGCGCAACTGCGACACCCTGAGCTACGAGCTGTCGCAGGGCCCGGACAGCGAGCAGGAGCTGTACGACGAGACCACGGAGTACATGCGTTACCACTACAACTGGGCCAAGGCCCTCAACCGTTCCGCCGCCCGCCTGGCCATGAGCGTCTTCCAGCGCCGCCTGGCCAGTTCCACTTACGCCCTCCTGCGCTCCTTCGAGCGCCGCCTCGAGAAGCTGGAGAACCTCATCGACGACATCCGCAGCGGCCGCCTCTCCGAGGAGCAGCTCGCCAGGCGGCAACAACGTCTCGGCCGGCTCGACGACCTCTTCGAGACGAGCACAGCGGACGAGGAGACGGCCAGCGAGGACGGGGAGCAGCACGAGGAGTTCGAGAGCCAGGCCCTCGAGGGCACCGTGGCGGTCACCCTCGCGGAGCTGGAGACGGAGCGCGCCAAGGTCGCGGAGTTGCTCGCAAAGGCGCAGAAGCTCTTTGACGCGGGCGAGGAGTCCAAGTTCGAGAAACTGCGGGAGGTGCTCGCGGCCCCGCACTACCGCGACCAGAAGCTCATCATCTTCACCGAGCACCGGGACACGGCGGAGTTCCTGGTGCGCCGCCTGGAAGGCCTCGGGTACACCGGCCGCGTCGCCCTCATCCACGGCGGCCTGGCCTACCCGGAGCGGGAGCGCCAGGTCGAGCTGTTCCGCCGGCCGGCCGAACAAGGCGGGGCCACCTACCTCGTAGCCACAGACGCCGCCGGGGAAGGGATCAACCTGCAGTTCTGCTGGCTCATGGTGAACTACGACATCCCATGGAACCCCGCCCGCCTCGAGCAGCGGATGGGGCGCATCCACCGCTACGGCCAGAAGCACGATCCGGTGGTCATCGTCAACCTCGTCTCCGCCGGCACGCGCGAGGGGCGGGTTCTGAAGACGCTGCTCGACAAGCTCGAGGCGATCCGCCGGCAGCTCAGCTCGGACAAGGTCTTCGACGTGGTGGGCCGTCTCTTCGAGGGTGTATCCGTCCGGGACTACCTGGCTCAAGCAGTGATTGATGATGAATACGGCGCCGACACCGCCGCCAGGCAACTCGAGGGCCACCTCACGGAAGAGCAGGTCCGGGCCCTTGAGGAAAGAGAGCGTGCCCTGTACGGTGACGGCGGCGAGGTGCGCAACCGGCTGGACGATCTCAACGAGGATATGGAGCAGGAGAACTACCGCCGGCTGCTGCCCGGGTACGTGCGGCGCTTCGTCGAGAGATCCGCGCCGCTCCTCGACCTGCGCCTCGAAGGGGATCCGGGCGGCGCCTTCAACCTGGTGCCGGACCGGCCCCGCGCCGCCGATCCCCTGTTGCCGTCCCTCGAAGCCTATCCGGAGGAGGCGAGGGAGCGGCTGACCGTGTACAAACCCGAAAGCCGCGAAGAATCGATCTGGCTGCACCCCGGGGAGCCGGTCTTCGACACCCTCTCGGCCGCAGTGCGGGAGCGTCTCGGAGCCGAAGGGCTGCGGGGTGCGGTGTTCAGCGACCCCTATGCGACTGAGGCTTTCTTGTTTCACATCGCGCGGGTCAGTGTCCGGCAGCAACCTCCCCTGGACGCCCGGGGCCAGGATGACGGGGAACCGCAACTGGTCGAGTCGCGCCTCGTCGGGCTGCGCCAGACCAGTGATGGCGCAGTGCAGGAGTGCCCCGTCGAACACCTGCTCCTGCTGCGCGGAGCCGGCGGCATCTCCCCCGGCGGAGTACCCCTGGCCACCCTGGCGCGGGGCATCGCCGGAGAGGCTGCAAATTTCCTTGAGGAGGAAGTGAGCGAGCAGATTGTGCAGGCGCACCGGCAACGCCGCCTGGACGATCTGCCCAGGCGCCTGGAGTTCGTCAGCCGCGGCTTCGACCACCAGGCCGCCGAGCTGGCTGCAGCCCGGTCCGGTCTTAGAGAGAAGGCGGGTGCCGGGGACCGCCAGGCGGCCGAGGAGCTGGCCAAGGTCAGGGAACGTCAGCGTAGCCTGAACGCCCTGCGCACCCGCCGACTCGCGGAGCTCCGGTCAGAGCCGGACCTCATCCGGGCGGGGGAGGCGGAGTTCCTGGTGCATGCCCTGGTGGTGCCGTCCCAGGACGCCGGGGAGGCGGAGCGCTACGACGCGGATGTAGAGGCCATCGCCATGGAAGTGGCCGCCGCCTACGAGAAGGACCGGGGGGCCCGGGTCCAGGACGTCTCCAAGCCCGAGCTGGCGAGGCGGGCCGGACTGCCGGACTGGCCGGGTTTCGACCTCCTGTCCCGCCGCGAGGGAATGGAGTCGCGGGACATTGAGGTCAAGGGAAGGGCCGGCACCGA
>JAPOZF010000760.1 GCA_026706165.1 Gemmatimonadota bacterium | reverse complement strand
GTGCCGAATGTTTCAAGAGGGTTGCTCGTTGCTGTCCGCGGGCGGCAATGAGTTTTGCCAGGCGGGATTCGCTCAGCATCGGCTTCGGCGTTCCCCCATCCTTTGGCGGCCAGTGGGGCTCTGGGACGCCGCCGTCGCACAGCACTATACCCAAGCGTCGGCGGGGATTGTGCAAGGGCTCGAGCAACTCCGGGTTTTCTCCAGAAGCGAGGGAGCGGGGGCGCCGGCCCTTTGGGGTAAGGATGGCGAGAATACGGATGATTTCCATCCACTGGTCCTGACTGTCCTGACGCCCAATGGTGCCCGGGTGGCTGGCTGCGAGTCGCCAGAACGCAGGCGCTCCGGTCTTGGAGTCCATCCTGCGCAGTTCCGCTAGCGGGCCGGGGTCGAGATGCTGAAGTTTTGCGGCCGCAGCAATTGCAGCGGCTGAGATTTCAGGGGGCGACATGGCATTCCTCCTTCTCAAAACAGGTCGGGGAATTCTCTCCGAACCCTGGATCTGAAGGCCCTTCGTGCCCGGGACTCAGCTTTTGGCCGCCGGATCGCCGGGCAAGGGATGGAGAGCAGGGCGGATTCAAGCTCCGCAGTTGCCGCATCAAACAGATCTTTCAGAAACCGGGTCTTTGCTGTGTCCTCCGCATCCGGGTCGGTCGAAGAACTCGCTTCAACTCGTCTCCAAAGGCTCGGAAAGAACAGAGTGTCAGCCGTACGATCGAATCGCTTGCTCGCCGGGGCGGCCCGTTTGTAATGGTCCCGCTTCACCCCATCTCTATTCCCACCTGCCGCCATCAGCCCAATCGAGTAGCTCAAGGCTCCGTCGAATACCTTGATTTCGTCCAGTTGTGCCTTTGAGAGCGGCGCCATTTTCTCGGGCGAAAAGAAGGGCACGACCTTTCCAGGCACTGGCACGGTGCGGGATTTGAAACCTTCGGTCTTGCTGTTACCTCGGGAAAGAGCTTCGGCAACCAAGAGCATGTCGCCGCTCTCGTCGTTCCCGGGCCGGGCGAGAAGGGGCACTTCCCAATCGCCGGAAAACATCAACTCGCAGAGTCGTTTGTAATTGAAATCACCGCCGCCGAGCGTCAGGCTCTTGCCTTCCGTCTTGTGAACTGGTGCCCAGGGATCGTCAACGTTTCCGTTGAATGCCTTGGCGTCGATTCGCGCGGCTTTCGACGTGCTACGTTTTGCAGATACCACGCCGTTGGCGACCGTCAGTCGAATCCTTCGGCAGACCTCGACGAACCACGGATCCAGATTACGCAAGTCGAGTTGATGACCTTCGGGCCAGTTCAAACACCACAGGAGGGCAGGCCCGCCCACGGTACCGACTCCACTTCGTTTCCCAGCATTCCGTGCAAAAACCAAGTTCAGCACGTCGCGCGCCCACCATACGGAAGGGTCGGCCCTTAGGTCCCCGGCCCGCGTTTGAATCAGGCCCAGCATAGGCCGACTCGATGATCCCCCGTTCATACGAGCGATACCGCAGTTTCCCCGCCCATCGTAGCCGGCAGATGTTTGCAGGGACACCAGGGCGAACAGCCAGTCATCCACGTTCGCCTGCTTGGCGACGGTCTGCTTCAGGTCGTGGTTTCGAGCAGTTATGAGCAGATCCAGGGCATCGGGAGTTTCCACCGTGGCCCACTTGAGGCCACCCGGATCCGGGGGCTGAAGGAAGGCCGGCTTATCTCGTTCTTTTACAAAGAGTTGCCACGGCGCGTCGTCGGGGTAGTCTGGAGTCAGCTTCCGTAAATCTGCGGTCCAGTCCGCGGCATTATCTGGCAGGCGGTCCCGGCCCGCGGTCCACAGGGTCAGTGCCCCAAGCTGCACGAGAAACATGTGCCACGCGGGACGCTGGTGAGGACGCAACGCCGGAAACCCGGATACCTCTCCCCTCGTCATTGCCGCGAACAGAGCGGGGAGGGTGGCTTTTCCGCCTCCTGCCAGGGTCAGAACTGAATCGGTGAGAAGGTTCATCGGTCGATCCGATCCATTAGGTTGGGGAAAGTCGTGGATTTGAAAGACCCTCCCGTGAGTAAAGAAACCGTTGGTCCGCAACGGACAGGGTAAAAACCCCCTCATTCTGCGAAATCTCTACCGGTCCTTCTGCCGAAATTTCTTTCGACCAGCGGGCGGGTACAGCGATCCGTGACACCGAGATCCCGAAGGGGCCTTTTGGAGCTGGATCGAGTTCCAGGATGGCACCTTCCTCCCCGAGCCGGGTCATGATCTTCTCGTCCTCACCAGGAAAGAGCTTGGCATCGAAGGGCTCCCCGCGGTCCAGAACGACGAGATCGGCTGCCATTTTTTCGGCCGCTTTGGCGCCGCCATGGCGCCCGTCGTACTGCTCCCAGGCCTTTCCCTTCTCAACGATCAGGGCGCCAATACAGTCGGGGTGGGTTGCGCTCTCCACGAGCCGGCGGTTCATCTCCGGGATCCGCCAGACCGGATTCTCGGCGATCTGGCGTCGAGTCAACTCCAACCCTGCGAGGTCGCGGTAGATCCCGTCGAAACCCCCGTCCCCACCTATCCGTCCTCCAAGCCCGTTTTCGAAATCCGGCTTGGTAAGTTGGTCGAGCCCCTCTTCCGGCAGCAGTACCAGGGTGCGAGCGGTTTCGAAGCCGGCTGGCCGCGGCAGTTCATGCCGATGAAGCCGTCCGATTCGCTGAAGGAGGACGTCCATCGGGCAGAGATCGGTGATCAGCAGATCGGCGTCGATGTCCAGGGACTGCTCCAACGTCTGGGTTCCGATCACGATGGAGCCTCGCGGCTCCCGATCCTTCAAGGGCGCCAGGGTTTTTTCCACTGTCTGGTCGAGCAGCGCGCGGTCCTCCACCGCGAATCGTCCGTGATGCAGGGCGGGACCTCCTGCCGCCTGCATCAGCAACGACCCCTCGCCCGTGGCCCGTACGGCCCTCCAAGTCTCGACAGCCATGTCCACCGTATTGCGGATCACCAGAACCCGCGCTCCGCTCTTCGCCGCGGTGACGGCATGTCGCGCGGTCTCCTCCGGGTCCATCGTCCGCACGGTCTCGGGATGCACCGCCTTGGGCCGTCCCGCATCCCTCGCCGGACGAGGGCCGCTCTCGCCCTGCACCCACACTGCCGGATAGGGTGTTGCGCTTGCAGTCCCGATCTCCGGCAGCGATTCACCGGTCCAGCGCACTCGCGCCCGGGAGCCCAGGGTCGCGGACATCAGCATCGCGTAGCCG
>JAPOZF010000686.1 GCA_026706165.1 Gemmatimonadota bacterium | reverse complement strand
CCAGGCAAGGGCGGGGATGCCCTTCTGCAGGCTCGCCCGAACGGCATCCCTCGCTTCGGCCTTGAGGGCGGGAAGGTCGGCGTCGAGGTCGGCCTTGGTAGCGTAGAAAACACGGAACTGCGCAACCTGCGGGTAGAGATCGTACCAGAGCCACCAGTCGAGGTTGGCGTCGTGCCAGACTTCCCCGCCGCCCTTGCGCATCTCGAAGGCGAAGGCGTGTCCGGTGACGCCGCGCAGACGGTCGGTGGACCACTCCGTCTGTCCGGCGCTCTGCAGCATGGGATGGAGGACGGAGATGAGAGTCGAAAGGTTCGGTTGCGAGGGGTGGGCGTCCACGAGCAGAGGCATCGTCCGGTCTCTTTCCGGGGCGGGATCGGCAAGATCTGCGCCTGTTGAGGTTGTGGCGGATACAGCCGGGGCAGGGACACCGGCGCCGGACAGGTCGCCGGCGCCCGAGAGTGTCGCGGTCAGAAAGATGGCCGACAGCGCCAGTACGCAGTGCATGCCTGATTCCTCGCGACCTCCGAGTGGGCTTGAATTCCTGGTAGTCCTCATGGTGGCATTGGCGGAGCTGAAAGCGCTGGAGGCGGATGGCCCGAGCTCCCCGGGCGCTCTTGTATTTGGTACTGGACCCCGATTCCTGCCCGGCTCACACCGCGTCTGCGACCGACCTCGGCCTGGCGGGCCAACCGGACTGCAGCGCCGGCCGAATTCACGCGGGATTGCGCCCGGCATTCAGTGCAGAAGACGGTACCTCACGTCCCGGAAGGCCGTGCTGCTCTCCCACACCATAAAGCCGAAAGCCCCGGCGCGGAAGGTCTCGTCGGCAACCTGGTTGACCAGCTTCCCGTCGACGTACGAGGTCAGGGAGGCGCCCCGGGCTGCGATCTGGACCTCGTATTCCTGTCCGGCGTGAAGGGCGTGGTTCACTACGCTCAGCTTGGTTACAACGCGGTCGACCACCCTGCTGACGGCAACCGCCTGCCATCCCAGGAGGAAATCGAGCATATAGAAGCTCCTCCCCTCCTCTGACAGGCGGAAGGCCGCCTGGGCGTTCCCTCCGGAGATCGGGGTCATCAGAAAGGAGAGCTCGTAGTCGGACCACCCCGGCTCGCCGGCGACGAGCAGGGGGGCTTCCTCCCCGAGTTTTCTGCTGTCACCGACGACGGCGTTGCCTTCGACTCTCCAGGTCTTGTCGAGAGCGTCCCGCTCCGCGGCCGGAAGCGGCCTCCAGGAAGACAGCCCCTCATCGGCTGGAACCACCTGCCAGTTGATGAGCCCTCTCATTCCCCCGATGACGTCGCGCGGGGAGGTCTCCGGAGAGGCGGTGCGCTCGTGTGATTTCCGTGCCATGTCCGGGATCCTTTCTCGCATCAGTTTGCGCGATCTGTGGAGTCGGCTTTTTGCCGTGCCCACGGGTATGCCGAGCTGTTCGGCGATTCGATGGAGCTCCATACCGGCCAGATAGAAAAGGGTGACCACGGCCCTGTCCGGCGGCGCGAGGCCGTTGACCAGGGCCTTGAGCTCCCCGTAGTCGAGGGAGACGTGCAAGTCCGATGCGGGCAAATCGTTCCTCAACTCGTGCTCCGGCAGGCGTTCCCGCTCGAGCCGCTTTTGACGCAGCGCCTTCCGTGCGGCGTTGCGGGCGATGGTGTGGAGCCATGCCGGGAACTTGCCGGGGTCCTTCAGATCATCGAGGCGCCGGCAGGCCAGGATGAACGCTTCCTGCGCGGCATCCTCGACATCGTCCGGATCGCCGAGAAGGGACGAAACCGTTCGCACGACGCTTGCCCAATGCCTGTCCACAAGCAGGCGAAAGGCGTCCTGACTTCCCTGGTTGCACCTGGCAACGAGTTCCTCGTCTGAGAACACGCAACTCCCTCCAATACCGGCCCGGTCGGATCGTACTGCACATTAATGATCCGGGAATTCCCCCCGGGTTCACCTGCAGGCAAAGGGGCCGCATGAAAACCGCCGAGTCACCTCTGTACGTCTCCGATCTGGACGGCACCCTGCTGCGCAACGACAGATCGCTCTCTCCGTTCACCCGGGATACCCTCAACGCCCTGGTGGATCAGGGTCTGCTCTTCACCGTGGCGAGCGCCCGCAGCATAGCCTCCATGCGCCACCTGCTGGACGGTTTATCCCTGCGATTGCCGGTGGTCGAATGCAACGGGGCCTTTGTTTCCGATCTGGGGAGCGGCCGGCACTACCTCGTCAACGACCTGGCCCGGGACATTCTGCCGGATCTGTGGCAGCAGATTTCCGCCGCCGGACATATCCCCTTCATCTCGGCCTTCGACGGCACCGCCGATCGCTGCTACTACCGCGATATCGCCAACGAGGGCATGGCTTGGTACGTCCGGGACAGGCGGCGCCACCGGGATCCGCGCATGCGGTACCTGGCCGACCTGGAAAGCGGCCTGGACGACCAGGTGGTCTGCCTTACCGTGATCGGCCTTGGTCCGGAGCTGGAGAGATTGGCCGGGGAGATCGGCCATCGCCACGCCGGGCGCGTGCAGACCCACTTCTACGAGAATCAGTATTCACCTGGATGGCACTGGCTGACCATCCAGGATGCCCGCGCCACCAAAGACCGGGGAATCCTGAGTCTCAAGCGCCTGCGGGGACTGGAAGACCGACCCCTGGTCGTATTTGGAGACCACGGAAACGACCTGGGCATGTTCGCGGCGGCTGACGAGGCCCTGGCGGTGGCCAATGCCATTCCCGCCCTCAAGGAACAGGCGACCGGGACCATCGAAACCAACGAAGAGGACGGGGTTGCCCGCTTTGTAAGCGAGCGTTGGCACACCCATAGGAGTCGGTGACTGTCCACGAGAAGCCGACTGGCAGAACCAGGGGCGGGCCGGGGCCCGCGAGCGCCTCTGAGGGCTGCCCCTCAGCCGCAGTGCCAGGTTGCCGGGGCCCGCTGGGTTTCCCGGGGCCAGCCTCGCTCTCGTAACTGCTTCGGACCCGTCAACCGCCTGGAACGGGGACGCTGCTTCCAGGGCTCTCCGCAGGCTCCGCCGCCGCGGAGAAGTGACGGCCGAAGAACCGCCCCATGTCGTCGGTCAGCGAGTACATCACCGGCACGAGGACCAGGGTCAGGAAGGTGGCGAAGAGGATGCCGACGATCACGGCGATCGCCATCGGGCCCCACCACGCCGCCTGCTCGCCCCCCCAGTACAGGTCCGGGTCGAGGCTGCCGTAGAGGCC
>JAPOZF010000237.1 GCA_026706165.1 Gemmatimonadota bacterium | reverse complement strand
GTGTAGTTCTTCAGGGTGCCGGCGAGAACGCTGTCGAACCACCATCCCTGGTGATACGCCGGGGTCTCGACCTGGTCGTGGTAGGGCTCGATGTTGAACTCGTCCCAGAACGGGCCCGCCTCCGGGTGTTCGAGCCACACGTTGTGCCAGTCGCTCAGTCCCTCGAGGAACCGGCACGGATAGACCGGCAGCCTTCCGAACCAGTCCTCCATCTCCTCACCCACCTTGCGCAGCAGCTTCCTCTGGCGCTCGAGCTCCGCCCCTTCGGCGAGGTGTTCGATGTTCATCCCGGTGACCGTGCGCGCCCAGGCGGTGCTGAACCCGAGCTCGAACGCCCCGTCCCGGTAGACCCACTCCCGTTGGTAGTCGGCGGAGGATTCGCGCACGAACAGGGCCCGCAGATGGGGGGGCCGGCTCAACGCCGCCTGGTACTGGGTCGCTCCGGAGTAGGAGCCGCCGATCATGCCGACCCTGCCGTTGCACCAGGGTTGGGCGGCAAGCCACTCGACCGTGTCGTAGCCGTCGCGGTTGACGCCGGCGCCGTCGTCCCTGAAGGGCTGGAAGTCGCCGTCCGAGGCGCACCTGCCGCGCACGTCCTGAATCACCACCGCGTACCCCCTGCTGGCGAAGAACCGGGGCGAGCCCACCGCGTTTTCCGACGCGCCGTCCTTGTTGTAGGGGGTGCGCTCCACCAGGACGGGGAACGGCCCTTCGGCTTCGGGCCGCGTCAGGTCGCCGCGCAGAATCGTTCCGTCCCGCATCGGCATTTCGAGGTCCTTCTCGAATACCGTCTCGTGGCGGGGTTGTGAGAGGAGTTCCGGGTTCACGGACGGGATCCTTTCAGTTCGGTTGCGAGCCTGCCGGTCATGTCCGGACAGCGCCTTATCGGAGGAGGCTGGCGGCAGCGGCGAAAACGGACGGTACCCATGCGTTCCGGGAATATCGCACGCAGGGCAACGAGGTGCTCCGCCCGCTGCCGGTCCGGCCGCAGGCTTGCCGCGAAACCTGGACAGGCCAGGCTCCTGCGCTCACGGAAGCGCCTCGAGGAGGCGGTCGATGTCGTCGTGGTTGTTGTACACCGAAGGGGACAGGCGCATCTTGTTGCCGAAGCGCATCGCAATGTGTACGGCGTTCTTCCGGCAGGCGGCCATCGCCCCTTCCGGGTCGGGGGCGGTGAAGGCGAGTATAGGACTCTCGTTCCCTTTCGGCGTGATCGATTCGTACCCCCTGCGAGGCAGCTCTTCCTGCAGGCGGCCGGCCAACTCCCGCGAGTGGCTGCGGATGTTGCCGACCCCCAGGCCCAGGATGTACGCGATACTCTCCCTGGCGCATACCACTCCTTCGTAGGAAGGGTAGCTGGTCTCGTAGGCCCCGGCGCCTGTCGTCGGGGAAAACGCGATCTCCTCGCGGTTCGGGTCGGAACTCTCGACCCAGGGCGGATAGTTGAACGACACCCCCCCGGAGGGCTGCGACGGCTCGAGCACCGTTCCCTGCAGGTCCGAGCGCACGTACAGAAACCCGAACCCCTTGACTCCCATCAGCAACTTGAAGGTCGAGCAGGCGGCGAAATCGATCCCCATCGCCCTGACGTCGATCGGCACCCCGCCGGCCGCCTGCATGATGTCGGCGTAGAGGTAGGCCCCGTTGGCGTGCGCCAGCTCCCCGAGGGCAGCCGCGTCGGCGAGCAAGCCGTTTACATTGGAGACCAGGGCCACCGAAATCAGGCGGGTATCGCCGTCGACTGCGCGCTCCATGTCGGCCATGTCGATCTGCCAGTTGCGGTTCCTGACGATCCGCACTTCGAGCCCGCGGCGCTCGCGGAACTTGTAGTTGTGTATGCATGGATTGAAGGCCAGGTCGGAGATGACGACGTTGCCCCCCGCCAGGTGGTCTCCCAGTCCGTTGAGGATGTTGCTCTCCGACTCGACGGTGCTGCGCGCGAAGGCGATCTCCCCCGGGTCGGCGTTGACGAGGCGGGCGAACAGCGTTTTTACCTCGTTCCACGGCGCCGCCCAGGCCGGCCACCAGGGCTCCCCTACCTCGTGGGTCACCCAGTCGACGTAGCGGTGCAGGGCCGCCGCCGAGTGCACGCTGATCGGGTGCGAAGAGGCGTTGTCGAAGTAGGCCATGGTGCGCGCCCGCGGAAAATCCTCGCGCACCCGGGCGGGAATGCCGCTCATATCCGCCCCTCCTCCGGAACCGTGCGGCCCCCGTCCCAGTAGGATGCGGGAATGGTGCCGGTCGGCCAGTACCGTTCCCCGGCGTACTCGTCCCACCGGTTGCCGCACAGGGAGCTGATGACCGTCCATTCCGCGGCACCGAAGTCCGGTTCGGGGTGGTAGAGGAAGCGCTTCAGCCCCGCCCGCTGCGAGGCGGTGAGGATTCCGTGCAGGTCGCGCGCCTGCATCTGGTCGCCCCCGTGAGGCCCGCGGCCGGTGGAGACCCAGGCGATCACCTTGTCCGGGTCGCCGATGGCGTCGAGGGCGCGCCGCGTCTCGCTGTAGACCACCTCGCTGAAGAACTCGTCGGGAAAGCCCATCTCCATGTCCATCAGGGAGTTGACGCCGGGCAGCTCGATCCCGAGAAGCGCCTTTACCGCGGCGAAACAGTCCGTCTCGGTCAGCGAGGGATTCCAGTTTCCCAGCCGTTTCACCCAGCGCGCGATCGTTCCGTACATCCCGTCCATGCCGCGGTGCCAGAAGTAATGCTTGGGAAAGATGTAGTCGAAGTACTCGGCCATCCGGTGGTAGTTCTGGCCGGTCAGGGAGGACCAGGTCACCGCCCGCGGAATCCCCCCGAGCTCGACCTTGCGGTCGACGCCGTCGACCTGCTCCCGCATGAAGCGCCAGTCGGCGCGGGAGCGCTCCTGGCGCTGGCGCAGCCAGTAGAGAACGTCCTCGTCGACGTCGAACAGGATCAGCGAGGCCAGCATCCCCCCGTCGGCGTGGTAGCGCACCAGCTCCGGTGTGAGGTTGTGCAGGCGCTCGCGCAGATGGGCGATGCCGCGGCGGATGCGGTCGACCTCGGCGCCGATCTGCGAGAAGCGCTCCTCCTCCCCAGGGCGCAGCTCCAGCAGCTCGCCGCCGTGGTGGAAGGCGAGCTCGTAGTGGTTCTCCCCCGGGCCGTCGGAGATCACCCCGTGCGCCTGCGGAAAGGCGTTCACCAGGTCCTGCACCTGCACGGTGGGCCCGGTGCCGCTGAAGATCAGGATGCGCCAGCCGC
>JAPOZF010000053.1 GCA_026706165.1 Gemmatimonadota bacterium | reverse complement strand
CATTCTCGGCAGCCACACCTTCACCTGCGCCCGCGTTCGGCCGGCCGCGCCATCGGCTCGCAACCTCTCGCACAACTCCTCGCGCTCCGCGCAGGCTCTCCAAGGAGGTGAACCTCGCCGCGGTCAGGCGTTCCCGTACGGCGTCCCGACCCCCTGATGCAGGTACAGGGCCACCACACTGGCCGATTATCCGATGAACAAGCTCTCGACTATTTCAATTCCTACAGGAGGAGACCATGCAGATTTCGGAAGAGCTGCGGCAATCGGTTGTCCGCTCGTTGCCCGAGGTGAACGAAATCGGCGACGAAACCCTGCGGAACCGGGTGATCGACGCGTGGGCGTACGCCCTCGGCAAAAGCTCGTTCAGGTCGATTGACGAAATCCGCGCCTCTGGCAATCCCGACACGCCGGCACTCAAGCGGGGAACACAGACCCACCACATCCGCGGGGTCGCGCTGCTCGCCATGCGCATCGGCGACGAACTGAAAGCGATGTTCCCCGAGCTCGGAGTGAACCGCGACCTCCTGGTTGCCTGCGCGCTCTGCCACGACGTGGGCAAGCCGTGGGAGTTCGACCCGGAGAACCAGGCCCGCTGGCGGGAATCCCCGGGCGCCGCGGGATTCCCCTCGATCCGGCATCCCGGGTACGGCGTGCACGTCTGCCTGACCGTCGGGCTTCCCGAAGCGGTCGCGCACGCGGCGGGCGCCCATTCGGGCGAGGGGGAGCTGGTCGTCCGCAGCCTGGAGAACACCATAGTGCACCATGCCGACTACGCCTTCTGGCGGGTGCTTGACGCCGGCGGTCTCCTCGAAGAGGCCTAGTTGCCGGGGGTGGCGGCACCGGGAATGTGAGAGCCCGCCCTGTCACTCCGGGCCGGCGCCGAGGTGCCGCTCGAGCCAGTCGAGGATGAGCCGGTAGTACTGGACGACCATGCCCGGGTGGCCGGACCTCACGAAAGAGTGGTTGCAGTCCGGCAACCTGACGAACTCGACGGTCTTGCCGAGGCGCTTGAGGGCGACGAAGTACTGCTCGCTCTGCTCGATGGGACAGCGCAGGTCGTCCTCTCCGTGCAACAGGAGCACCGGAGTCCGCACGTCGGGCGCACAGGTGATGGGGGAGCGGCGGAGGAACTCGTCCCGCGCTTCGGTGTACACGCCTCCCCAGTTGACTTCTCCGAAACTGGTGCCGATGTCGGAGGTGCCGTACATGCTGTGCAGGTTGGCGCACATCGAGCCGACGACCGCGGCCTTGAAGCGGTGATCGCGGCCGACTATCGAAGCGCCCATGAAGCCGCCGTAGCTGAACCCGTGCACGGCCATGCGGTCCTCGTCCACGTATGGCCTGGCGGCCAGTTCGTCCACTGAGGCGAGGATGTCGAGGAAGTCCTCGCCGCCCCAGTCGCCGAGCACCGCCCTGGTGAACTCCGGGCCGTAGGTCGAGGAGCCGCGCGGGTTCACGGCCAGCACGATGTACCCGTTGGCCGCGAGAACCTGCTGCACGGGATCGAAGTTGTCGGAGAAGCGGCCGTTCGGCCCGCCGTGGATGTCCAGCACCACCGGGTATCTCTTTGAATCGTCGAAGTCGGGAGGGAGGCGGACGCGCGACTCGATGTCGAAGCCGTTGCGGTGAATCGCGAACTTCTCCATGCGGGCAGGTGGTCGGCGGACGAGGTAGGGCTCGGAGTAAGAGGTGATCGCCTGCAAAGCTCCGCTGTCGAGATCGACATGCATCAGCTCTCCCGGCGAACTGGGGGATTGGGCGACGAGGACCGCATGCGAGGCGCTCGCGTCCGGGGAGAGGCTATCCAGGTGCATGCCCCCGCCCGTGATGAGCCTGAAGCCGCTGCCGTCGGGGTGGATGGAGCACAGGAAAAACTCTCCGCGGTGGGCGCCGACGAAAACGATGCCGCGTTCGGCGGTCCACCACAGCCCGCATTCCGGGACAGGCGTGAAGAGGCCGTCGGTGATCCTGCGGACGCACCCTCCTGCATCGAGGACGTAGAGCCAGGCCGAGCGCGGGTCCCACATAGCGGGGTCGTGGCAGCCGATGGCCGCCAGCGACTCCCCGTCCGGAGACCACGCCGCCGCCCACACGTAGGGGAGACTCTCCGACCGGGAGACCGGCTCGCCCTCCGGCAGGGTCACCACTTTGACCTGTGTGTGGGAGGTGAAGTCGCGCCCCTCGACGTCGTCGGAGATGAAGGCGAGGGACCGGCCGTCAGGCGACCACCCCGGCGACCAGTTGTCCCCCTCGCCGTCGGTTACCTGACGGGCGCTCCCGGATTCGACATCCACCAGGAACAGGTGCCGGAAAGCGTCGCCGGTATACCCGCGGGCGTCGTGGCGGTAGCGGACGCGGCGGACGACGCGCACCCGGGGCAGGCCGGGCTCCTCGCCGTCCCCGGCGTCGGGGTCGACGGTCGAGACCGCGGCGATGCTGCCGCCGTCCGGGGAAAGGGCGAACCCTTCCACGCCGCCGGCCAGGTCGGTGATGCGCTGCGCTTCTCCGCCGCCCAGGGGAATCGTCCAGACCTGCTTTGTGCCGTTGTCCTCACGGAGGAAGAAGACCCGTTCGTTCTCGACGACCGGCGCGGTATCGCCGGGCCCTTCGGTCAGGGCGGCACGTTCCTCGAATGGACGGCGTGAAACCATGACCCGCGCCTTGCGCTCCAGTTTATCCCCGTCGACCGTGGTTTCGATGAACGCCAGCGCGGAGCCGTCGCCGGAAAGGTGGGGCTGGGAGACTGACGGGACTTCGAAGGTGTGATCCGCAGTTATGGGGGGAGGCATTGTGCTCCTTCGATCAGTGGCCGTGTCCGGTGTTCTCCCCCGTCAATATCTTGCAAATCTTCCGCCGATCTATCTTGTTCACCGCGCGGTGACCGGGAGGAAACGAAGAACCGATCCCGCATCCAGGTAGGTGGAAGAACGCATGGAGGGGCACCGGTTCATGGGCGGTCCCAGGAGGAGAGCATGGAATACGTCAATTTCGGCCGTTCCGGCCTGAAGGTCTCGCGCCTGGCCTACGGCCTGGGCCTGCGCGGGCAGGACGACGCCGGCGAGGCGGAACGCGCCATCGAGAGGGGGATCGAACTCGGGATCAACTTCATCGACTGCGCCAACATCTACGGCCTCGGGGACGGGTACGCGACCCGCGGCACCTCGGAGCAGCTGCTCGCGCCCGTCCTCAAGCGGCACCGCGACGACCTTCGAGGTGACCACGAGGTCG
>JAPOZF010000324.1 GCA_026706165.1 Gemmatimonadota bacterium | reverse complement strand
TGCACTCCTCCTTCCCGGCGATGCAGGCGAGGAAATGGCGCGCCTGCCTCCGGTACATGTCCGCGGCAACGCCCCGCGTCCGGATCAGCTTCTCCCTGCCCCGGGAATCGGTCAGGCAGTAGAAGGTCTGCCCCGGGCGGGCGTGGGCGGGGACCTCCAGCGGGCCGGTGCCGGTCGTGATCGATCCCCTGCGGCCGAGAACGGCTAACAGGCGGGTGCCGCGCGTCGCCCAGGACCAGCTCATCATCAGCTTGTTGCCCCCCGGGTACTCGACGACCGCGGTGCCTGTGTCGACCGCGGTGACCTCCGGGTTCAGCTTGATCGAGCTCGCCAACACGCCCCTGGGATCTCCCCAGATCATGTTGGCGAAGTCGTAGTTGTGCACGGCGCCGTCGATGAGCGGGCCGCCGCCGATCCGGTCGTCCATGAACCACCTGCCGTTGAGGCTGGCCGAGACGTCGCGCCACAGCACCGGGGCGCCGATGCGCCCCTCGACGACGGCCTTGCCCCAGGCCCCCCAGATCGAATCGAAGCGCCGGCAGTGGGCGACCATCAGCAGCTGCCCGGTCTGCCTCGACACCTCGATCATCCGCCGGCAGTCGGCGACCGTGCGCGCCATCGGCTTCTCCGTCATCACCGGCTTGCCCGCGCGCATGGCGTCGATGGCGGTCGCCTTGTGGAAAAGCGTCTGCGTCGCCACCACCACCGCGTCGATCTCGGGGTCGGCGAGCATCTCCCTGTGGTCGGCGTACAGCTTCATGCCGGGAACCCGCTCGGCGGCCAGCTCGCGCGCCTCTTCCGAAGGGTCGGCGCCGGCGCGCAGGCGGCAGCCCCGAAGCGGTCCGAACGCCGACATCTGGCTGCGCGACATGCCGCCGAGGCCGATGAATCCGAGGTTTGTCATGGTTGCGTTTCCTTCCATGCTGGTTTCAGTTCCCAAACGGTCAGCTCGTCGAAGCGGACGGTGCCCCCTTCGGCGTAGAACTCGAGTGCGCAGTCGCGCGATCCGGGCAGGTAGCAGAACGAAGCCGAGACCTCGCCGCCGTTGGCGAACAGCTCCAGCGAGGTCCTGTCGACGAGCAGCCGCAGGTCGAGCCTGCCCTCCGGTCCGGTGGGCGCGGCCACCTCGCGGTCGAGAAAGCGGATGGTTCCGGCCGCGTCGCAGTGCAGCTCCTCCCCGTGGATCCGGACCCCGAAACCGGCCGCCTCGCCAGGGGCGACGGTGGCGCGGATGTCGAACAGATCGCCGCGGGTTTCCGGAATCAGGTTGTCGTGTGCATCGGCCATGCGCTCCCTCCAGGGCGGGCCGTAGCGGACGAACACGGCCCGGCGGTTCATCCCCGGCTTCAGGTCGAGATCGCGCCATTCCAGTTTCCGTTCGTAAAGCAGCTCGATCTCCCTGACCGGCTCGCGGAACAGACGGATGCCGGCCGCGGTCGTGCGCAGGGTCAGCTCCACCGGGAACGACTGCTGCTGGTTGAACGGCATGCCCGGGTAGCGGCCTCCCCTCATCCAGGACATCTGGATCGTGCGCCCGTCCTCGGGCGGCACGTCGCTGAAGGTTTGCGCGGCGTAGCCGTTGGGTCCGGCCTCACACACCAGCGGCGGGGTTTCGGGAACGAACCGGGTGCCGTCGAACCTCCCGACCAGGTACACCCCGGCGGCTCCCCAGAAGACCCAGCGCCGGTTGCCGGGATCGCCGTCGACGGGCAGCTCGAACAGGTCGGGACATTCGCCGGTCCCTTCGACCTGCAGCTCGGAGAGGAACTCCCACTGTTTCAGGTCGCCGGATCCGTAGAGGGCGAAGTCGATCCCGTCGAGGTAGAGGGCCATGATCCATCGCCGCGTCGGCTCGTGCCAGACCACCTTGGGGTCGCGGTTGCGGGCGCGGACGTGGCCGAGCACCGGGTTGCCTTCGTAGCGGGCAAAGGTGCGGCCGCGGTCGTTGCTGAAGGCGATCGCCTGCACGCAGGGACTCACCGGATCGCCGAAGCCCCCGGTGGTGTAGACGGCGACGAGGGTGTCCTCGCTCCCCCGCTTCAGGCCGGCGGTGTCGTTCCAGTCGACCAGCCCCGAACCGGACCAGACGAATCCGTACTCGTCCGGGGCGATCGCATCCTCCAGCTGCTCCCAGTGCACGAGGTCGGTGCTGACGGCGTGTCCCCACGAGTTGGGGGCGTGGTAGACGAAGCCCGGGCTGTGCTGGAAGAAGAGGTGGTACTCCCCCTTGTAGCAGACGAGCCCGTTGGGGTCGTTCATCCAGTGCGCCCGCGGAGTGAAGTGAAACTGCGGCCGGTGCAGCTCGTCGTACATCGGTCCTTCCGGTCCGGAGTCATGGGGGAAAACGCCAAGGTAGCAGCGGCCGCCGGGGAGGTCCAGCGAGGCGGCGGCGCTGCTGCGACCGGTTACCCGCCCGATCCCCGGCTCGCCCCTGGCATGGTTTGCGAGCGTTCGCCGTCCGGTCCTGGTGACGCCCCGGCGGCCGGACGGCCCCCGGAAACGCAGTCCGCCCCGACCGCTTCGCTCAGGTGGGAGAAACCGTCCCGCTCGAGGAGCCGGCACAGGCCGCGGTTGATCTCCCGGACGATCCCCGGCCCCCTGAAGACGAGGGCGGTGTAGAGCTGCAGCAGCGTCGCCCCGAGGCGGATCTTCTCGTACGCTTCCTCAGCGGAGGAGATGCCGCCGCTGCCGACGATGACGTGACGGGAGCGGTCGAGGTGGGGGTACCATGCGCGGATCGCCTCGTTGACGAGCTCCCTGACGGGCGGTCCGCACAGCGTTCCCGGCAGGCGCGCCAGCTCCGCGGCGGGGGTCCTCAGTCCCTGCGCAGGTATCCCCGGGGGCAGGTTGAAGATGATCCCCTTCACGACCGGGAAGCCGTCAATCGCCTCCAGCACTCCGTCGCGGCGGGCCGGGTCGGAGCTGGCGGTCAGCTTGAGGAACACCGGGGGCAGGCCGGGGATGCCGGCGAGGAGGCCCAGCAGCTCGCGGATCATCGCCGCGTCGTCGAACGGGCTGCGGCCGCCGCTGGTGTTCGGGCAGTTGAGATTCAACGCGAGGTAGCCGGCGACCCCGGAGAACGCCGCGGCCGCCTCGCCCAGCTCCGCCATCACTTCGCCCGCCGGGGCCGGGATCCCGGTGTTGGTCTCGACGAGGTTGACCCCGAGCGGAACCTTCGCCCCGCAGCGCGCCAGCCGCCGCGCCACCACCTCGGCGCCGTCGTTGGGCACT
>JAPOZF010000379.1 GCA_026706165.1 Gemmatimonadota bacterium | reverse complement strand
CCCGCCGCGCTCGGCCGTGAGCATCTCGTCGAAGTAGACGAGGGCGTTGTCGCCGAAGGGTCCGCCCGTGGGGGAACCCGGGATGAACATCGAGTAGGTGCGGCCCTCGAACAGGGGAATGCCGCGCTCGTACACCTGCCCGAGCTCGTACACCTTGCCCGTCTTCACGAGCTGTACGGCCTCGAGGATCTTCTCCGGGGTTATCCAGTTCGAGCCTCCCGCCTGGTCCTCGGGCCCCCACAGCGGGTGGGGCCACCACGGCCCTTTTTCGCGGGTCTGCGCAAGGCTTTCGCCGGCGACGGCGACTGCGATCGCCGCGCATGCCAGGGTCAGGGTCAGTTGACGCAGTTTCATGGTTGCTCCTCCTGTCTGAAGTGGACGCCAAGTACCGCCAAACCGGTGGAGTCCGTCAATATCCGCTTCCTTGGACCCCGTTGCCGACAACCGGGAGCCCCACACCCTTCCTGTCCACCCTTATATTTCCCGGCTCGAAATCCGCTGGAAATCCTGATTACCTGAATTTCAGAACGTCAGCAAATCCACCGATCCGTCCACCGGGATTCGTTACCTGAAATCCGGAATCGTCGGGCACCTGACGGACCGGCTGCTGAATGAGACACGAATGCCTGAAATAGAAACCCGCGTCCTGGGAAGGACCGGCATGACGCCGAAAGCCCTCGGTTTCGGCTGGGCCCACCTCAGGACCGAGTCCGACGCGGTCGAGGCGGTGCGCCGCGCCATCGAGCTCGGCGTCGACTACATGGACACCTCGGCCGGGTACGGCGACAGCGAGCGCCTGCTCGGCCTTGCCCTCGCAGATGGCTGGCGCGAGCGCGTCTACCTGCAGACGAAGACCGGCACCCACCGGGACAGGCCCGGGGATTACTCCGCCGGGGGAACGCGCTGGTCGGTCGAGAACAGCCTCAGGCGGCTTGGGACCGATTACCTCGACGCCGTTCTGATCCACGATCCGGCCGACATCGAACCGGCCCTGGCCCCGGGGGGCGCCCTCGACGAGCTCTGGCGCATGAAGGAGGAGGGGATCGTCGGACACGTCGGCCTCGGCTGCCGGCCGCAGCACTTCCACCGGCGCGCCATCGAGACCGGCCGGCTGGAGATCGTCCTCACCTTTCTCGACTACAACCTCATGAACCAGTCGGCCGCGGCGACGACCTTGCCGCTGGCCCGGGAACGCGGGGTCGGTGTGATCCTGGCGAGCGCCCTCGGCCTCGGCCGCCTCACCGGGGTCGAGCCCGACCGCGGGGCCGAGCCGCTCGCCCACCGCATGTGGAAGTGGTGCCGGGAGCGCGGGGTCAACATCCGCCACCTCTCGATGCAGTTCTGTCTCGCCGCCGACATCGAGGGGATCGTGCTGGCCGGGCCGAAGAACCGCCAGCAGGTCGACGACGCGATCGAAGCTGCCACGGTCGAGGTCCCGCCCGAGGTCTGGGCGGCCTTCAAGGCGGAGTTCGGAGTCGGGCTGTAGGCGAGGCCCGGGCATCGGCCTCACCCCTGCGATGCGCGGATGTACTGCTCCACCTCGAGGTCGAAGGTCTCCTGGAAGGTGCGGCCTTCGAACAGCTCGATCAGGGGCATGCGTTCGTCGGGATCGGCCTGCGCGCCGGCGCTCGGCTCTAGAGTGGCCCCGATGAGCTGCTTCTGCACCGGGCTGCACATCTCCGCGGCCTCGGGGGACACCTCGTTGCGGTCGCTGAGCCGCGCCCACCAGGGGCCGTACACGTAGTAGAGATTGCGGCGGTACACGTCCGAGGTGTTGCGGGAAACGGCGTGGAACAGGGCGTTGTGGAAGACGACGGCGTCCCCCCGCTTCAGGGTGATCTGCACCGCCCCGGGACAGCCTTCGCAGATGTCGTCGAGCTCCTGGTACCCGGCGAACGAGGTAAGCCTGAGGGCGTGGTCCATTCCCCCGGGAATCCTGGGAAACCCGAGGCGGTGGCTTCCCGGGATGACGCAGAAGTTCCCCATGTCCGGCTCGGGCATGTCGGTGAGGAACCAGCCGATCCGGAACTGCAGCAGGGGCAGCATGCCTCCGGCGGCCGGGAATCCGTAGGGCGCCATGGTATCGCGGTGCCAGCGGCTCTTCGGTCTGGGATCGGGAGGGCGGATCATGACCTGCGTGGCGAGGGCGTGGACGGCGGCCCCCATCAGCCCGCAGACCAGGCCGAGGTGATTGCGGTGGTCGAGGAGGTCGATGAAGACCTGGTTTGGCCCGGTGGGAAGCCGGGTGTTGCCGTTCGACCGGTCGACGGTGCGGTCGACGACGTTCATCAGGTCGAGGTAGGTGCCGGCCTCGCGCCCGTGCTTTCGGGAGAGCTCGTCGCAGCGGTCGATCTCGGCGTCGATGGCGGCCATCTCCTCCTCGGCAAGCGCATCCTCGACGAGGAAATAGCCGTCGCGGTCCCACTGCTCGCGTTCGCTGTCGGTCAGGCGGCGGAAATCCATGCGGGGTGCTCCCCTTTGCGGCTGAAACGGGTGTTCGTCGATATGAGGTCCGGCGGCGCCCAACGGCAGGTCAACCGCTTGCC
Source organism: Gemmatimonadota bacterium (assembly GCA_026706165.1). Next base: position 689 of record JAPOZF010000379.1, on the reverse strand, counting down.
GGCGGCGGTTCCGGGGCCTGCGGCTCCCTTTCCGCGGTCTTTATCAGCGCCCGCATGTACCCCAGGTCGAAGGCGTTGGCCTGGCGGAAGTCCTCGTCCCCGTCGACGCGGGGCCAGTGCGCCGGCGCCAGATGGGCTCCGGAGCCGGCGCGGTTGAGGGAGCGGATGACGGCGAGGAGATCGCAGTCGCCGAGGTCGAGGAAGGTCTCCCCGAAACTGGGGACGGAGCCGTTGACGGCCTGCACGTGGCCCATGAAGATCTTCTCTCCCCCCAGTGAGCGGATGGCGTGATGGAGGTCGATCCCCATCGCCTGCCAGTTTCCCAGGCACATGTTGATCCCCCACATCTCGCTGTCGCCGATCTCCAGGGCGCGCAGGTGGCCCTCGAGGTCGTGGACCAGCCTCGGCACCCCTCCCATGCTCTCGACCGGCGGGTCGTCGGGGTGCACGGCCATCCTCACCCCCGCCTCTTCGCACACCGGCACGATCCGGCGCGCGAAGTACTCGTAGTTGTCCCACATCTCCTCGCGGCTGTACTCGCGGCCCCGGAACAGGGGCAGCGGCTCGAGCCTGTCCATGTCGATCCGCGACAGCAGCGCGCCGGCGCGGCCCCGGGCTTCGTACGAATGGCGCCAGGAGGCGCTGATCATCGTCGGGGGATTGACCATCCAGTGGTAGGCCATCAGGGT
>JAPOZF010000585.1 GCA_026706165.1 Gemmatimonadota bacterium | reverse complement strand
TCTGCACCCCGAGCCGCGCCAGCTTTCTCACCGGCATGTACCCGGGAAGCGTGCGCGCCTGCATGAACGGCAACGACTACTGGGCAGGGGCCGCGCCGCTTCTCCCCAGGCTGCTCGCCGACGCCGGCTACGACTGCGGCCTTTCGGGAAAGCTCCACCTCGCAGGCGCCCAGGGGCGCATCGAGCCCCGCGGCGACGACGGCTACCGCGTCTTCCACTGGAGCCACGACTCCATCGACCGCTGGGAGGAGGGCCACGAATACGCCGACTGGCTGAAACGGCAGGGGCACGACCTCGGCGCCTTCAACGACGCGCCCGAAACCATGCCTCCGGAGCTGCACCAGACGTCCTGGTGCGCCGACAGAGCGATCGATTTCATCCGTGAAGAGCGGGGCGGGCCGTGGCTGTTCAGCGTCAACCCCTTCGACCCCCACCCGCCGTTCGACCCTCCGGGGGAGTACCTGCGCCGCTACGATCCCGACGGCCTGCCGGAGCCGCTGTGGCGGGATTCCGACGTCGACGCCCACCGGCGGTTCGCCGGGGTGGACGGCTTCGCCGAACCGCCGCTGCCGCCCGCGGAGTTGGGAGGCCGGCGGATAAAGGCTGCCTACTACGCCATGATCGAGCTGATCGACCACAACGTCGGGCGCCTGCTCGACGCCCTGGAGGAGGCGGGCAAGCGCGACGACACCATCGTCATCTTCACCTCCGACCACGGCGAGCTGCTCGGCGACCACGGGTTTCACACCAACAAGGGGTGCGCCTTCTTCGAAGCCTCGGTGCGCGTGCCGCTGATCCTGTCATGGCCGGGGCGCTTCCACGGCGGCCGGGTGAGCGACGCCCTGGTCGAGCTGATCGACCTGGCTCCTACCCTGCTCGAGCACGCCGGAGTGGAGCGGCCTCCCCGAATGCAGGGGACCTCGCTGAACGGGCTGCTCGAGGGGACCGCCGACGAGCACCGCGACCGGGTGCACTGCGAGTACTTCCGCGACCAGACCCTGTCCCCGCACCTGCGCCCCACCTTCGAGGGCAGCTATGCAACCATGATCCGCGACCGGCGCTACAAGCTGATCGTCCACCACAACCGCAACACCGGACGCCTCTACGACCTGCAGGAGGATCCGGGAGAGTTCGACAACCGCTGGGACGACCCGCGGCTCGCCGGCGTCAAGGCGGAGCTGATGCTCGCCAGCTTCAACAGGCTCGCCCTCTCCGTCGACGTCGGCCCCAGACCGACGACCGGTTTCTAAACGGCGAGGTACTCCCTCAACCGGGAGTCGTCCTCCTTCAGTTCCTCCGCTGTCGCCGAATAGCGGATCTCGCCCCGCTCCATCACGTGCACCCGGTCGCTCAGGGCGAGCGCGAACTGCGGGTTCTGCTCGGCCAGCAGGATGGAAAGCCCGGTCTCCCTCAGGGCGGCGAGCTGCTCCTGAATCGACCTGACGACCAGCGGCGCCAACCCCTCCGACGGCTCGTCGAGCAGCAGAAGCTTCGGGCTCCCGACGAGGCTGCGGGCGATCGCCAGCAACTGCTGCTGCCCGCCGCTGAGCACTCCTCCGGGCCGCCCGGCGAGCTCGCGCAGATCCGGAAACAGCTCGTACACCGAATTCGGGTCCCGCTGCTCTTTCCCGGGCCTTCTGGCGATCTGCAGGTTCTCCTCCAGGCTCAGCCCCGGGAAAATCCTCCGCTCCTCCGGCACGTAGCCGATCCCCAGGCGGGCGATTCTGTGCGTCGCCGTCGCGGTGACGTCCCTGCCGTTCCACTCGACCCGCCCGCGGTGGGCCGGGGTCAGGCCCATGATGCTGCGCAGGGTCGTGGTCTTGCCGGCGCCGTTGCGCCCCATCAGGCCCACCACCTCCCCCTCCCCGACTTCGAAGCTCACCCCGGACAGAACGCGGCTGAGGCCGTAGGAGACATGGAGATCGGTTACTGCGAGCCGGGCCATTCCTCTTCTCCCAGGTACACGGCCCTGACCTTCGGGTCGGCGCGGATCTCCTGCGGCTCTCCCGAGGCGATCAGCTCGCCGTGGTGCAGCACCGATATGCGGTCGGCGATACCGAACACCACCTCCATGTCGTGCTCGGTGAACAGCAGGCCGAGCCCGCGCGCCTCCTGGATGCGCTTGATCAGCCCGATGGTCTGCCTCGTCTCTTCCGCGGACATGCCCGCCGTCGGCTCGTCGAGCAGCAGCATGTGCGGTTCCAGGGCGAGGGCGAGGGCCAGCTCGAGCTGCTTCTGCTGTCCGTAGGCGAGCTCGCCGGCGACCCGGCCCCCTTCTCCCCCCAGCCCCACCACCGACAGCAGCTCATTCGCAAGGCTCCAGGCCTTACCCGTGCTCCCGAAAAGGCGCAGCTGCCGGCGCTGCTGCGCGATCACCGCGGCCTCGACGTTGGCGGCGACCGTCAGCCGCGGGAATATGTTGATGCTCTGGAACGACCGGACGACGCCGAGGCGCACGATCTCGTGGGGGGGCAACCCGGTGAGGGGCTGCCCGAAGAAACTCACCCTGCCCCGGTCCGGTTGCAGATGGCCGGTGACGAGGTTGAACAGCGTCGTCTTGCCGGCGCCGTTGGGTCCGATGACGGCGTGCGTTTCCCCCCGCGCCACCGTCAGGCTGACCTCCGCGACCGCGGTGAAGCCGTCGAAGCTCTTGTCGAGGTTCTCGATCTCGAGCACGGCTTCAGTCTCCGCGGCGGCGCCAGCGGCGCCCCAGCCCGGCGAGCCCCTCGGGGGCGGCGAGCACGACCGCGAGCAGGATGATCCCGAGGACCGCGGGCCAGTACTCGGTGACCTGGTTGGCGAGCTGCTCGAGCAGGTAGAGGACCGCGGCCCCGAGCGCCGGGCCCAGGAAGGAGTACATGCCCCCGAGCAGCACCATGATCAGCACCTGGGCGGACTCCGGCCAGAACGCGGATTCGACGTACACACCGCGGTTGTACATGGCGAACAGGGCGCCGGCCAGGCCGGCGAAGGTCCCGGCCACGACGAAGGCCGCCCATCTCATCAGGCGGGTGTCGACGCCGAGGAACTCCGCGCGGCCGGGGTTCTCGCGGATCGCCGTCAGCACCCTCCCGAACGGGGAGCGGCAGATCCCCCACAGGGCGGCGACCGATCCCCAGACCAGAACCTGGCAGAAGTAGTAGAAGAGCTCCCGCGAGGTCAGCGCATGCGGCAGGGTGACCCCGACGAAGCCGTCGTCCCCCCCGGTCAGCGAGCGCCACTTGAAGGCGACCGACCATACCA
>JAPOZF010000275.1 GCA_026706165.1 Gemmatimonadota bacterium | reverse complement strand
AGTGGGTTTCGACGGGCCCCGGCGGTCACTGGGACTACGACGTGGACGACGCCCTGGCGCTCCTGAACGTCGCCTTGGAGCTGACGCCGCAGGCGCGGGTCGAAGGCCTGAGTATCGTCGGCGCCAGCCGTGGAGCAGGCGTCGCCCTTCTGGCCGGGATCCGCGACGAGCGCATCGAGAACATCGTGGCCTTCTTCGGACCCACCGACTTCTTCGACGACTGGATCCGGGAGATTGCGCGGCAAGCGGCCATGGGCCTTCCGCGCGACCTGACCGGGGTCGCCCACATCGATTCCACCTTCATCCAGCCCTACATGAGAGGTGAAATCGACCTCGCGGAAGTCCGCCTCGAGCTGGTGCGCCGCTCCCCGGTCCTGTTCGCCGGGGACCTTCCCGCAGTTCAGCTCCACCACGGCGACAGGGACGAAACCGTCTCCGTGAGCCAGGCCCGTTCCCTGATCCGGGCCATGGAAGCGCTGGAGCGTGAACCCCCCGAATTCGAAGCGTTCATCTACGAGGGAGGCGGTCACCACATCTTCGCGTTGAGAGATGCCATACCGCGCGCGGTGGATTTCCTGCTGCGGAGCCCGGGAGGGAGATGAGTCCGGGCGCAGGGCTGCAGGGACTTCAAGACCGGAACAGTAAACCGGGGCGGCTGCAGAAGTCCCGGGTCAGGTCTCATTTCCTCGAATTTCCCGGCTGCTGAGCACGGTCGTCCTGCAGCGGCACGAGGCACCCTTTCATCCGGTTCCCCCGCAGCAGCACGTTCCGGCATCCCGCGTCCACCAGTATCCCGATATCGGAGTTCTCCACCCGGTTTCCCTCGACCACCACGTTCTCCGTCGCCCCGTCGCTGTTGGCGCCGACAACCACCTCGAGGCGCGCGTTGTTGTGGAGGCGGTTGTTGCGCAGGACGGAGCCGAAGTGGAGGCTCGGCAGGGTTCCTTCGACGCTGAGGCGCGCCGGGTAGACCAGGGGATCCTCGAAGCGGTAGCAGTTCCCCTCGAGGATCTCGTTGCCGAGGAACTGGAGGTAGAGGTTGGGCTGGACTCCTCCCGTGTAGGAGAATCCGTAGGCGCGGAACCCGTCGCTCCGCCAGCTGCGGTTGTCGGCGACTATGTGCTCGGTGGCGGTGCCGTAGAACTGGATGGCGATGCCGGCGTCGCGGGTCTCGTTTTCGTAGAAGATGTAGCGCCGGTGCGTCATGGTGACGGTGACCCGCGAGGTTTCGTCGAGCGCAACGTCGAACGGCCGGTCGAGCTGCACACGCCTGCCGTCCCAGGACTTCACCGAGCGGTACTGGCCGCGACCCCGCCCGGCGATGACGGCGACGAGGGTGCCGGTCCAGTGCCGGTGCTGCCACTTCGGGTCGCCGGCGAGCAGGATCCAGTCCCCCTCGACCGCTGCCACCGGGCCGAAATAGGCCCCGCCGCCGGCGTCGGAGGTGAATGCCTCCCGGTCCCAGCCGTTCATGTTCTCGTAGCTGTTGTGGGCGGTGTAGATGTTGCGGGAGACCCCCCGGGTGAAGCAGGCGTAGCCGCCCCCGGTGGCCATCAGGTCGGCGCCGGCTATGCGGTTGTGCTCGAAGACGACGTTCTCGCAGCCGTTGAAGTTCATCCAGCCGGAGCGCCCGTTGTAGAAGGTGTTGCCTGCCACCAGGGCCCCGACCGCGTAGTGGAGGTAGATGGAGCGCTCCGAGCCGTACACGTCGCAGTCCGTTATGCGGATGTCGGGGCCGCTCAGGCGGATGGTGTCGCGCGGCCCGGGGGTGCGGCCGCGCTCCTCCTGCTTGTCCGGGGGCAGGTGGCCCCTGAACGAGTCGGCGCGCACGCGCACCCGGGTCAGGCGCACGTGGCCGGCGGTCTCCGGGTCCTCGATGGGAGCGGCCGGGGTGTGGACCGCCGCCGCGGTGTTGTTGGAGATGACGTGGTAGTGGTGGTTGCAGTAGAGGGTGAGGTCCTCGATGGCGAAGTGGTGGGAGCCCTCGACCCAGGCGTCGGGCGGATCGTCGGTGTCCGCCATGCAGAGGGCGGTGAGCTCGCGCCCGGCGCCGCGCAGGGTGACGTGCGGCGGGATCACCAGCTTCTCGCCGACGACGAAGCGGCCCCGCGGAACCAGCACGACTCCTCCGCCGCGCTCGCCCGCCTCCTGAAGCGCCGCCTTGATCGCCCCGGTGTCGTCCTCTACGTCGTCTCCGTCCGCCCCGAAATCGGCGGCGTTCAGCAGGGGTTGTTCCTTCTCCTCCTCCCGGGGAAGGACTGCTATTTCGAGCGGTTCGCTCCAGGCCTGCTCTCCGCCGTAGCCGTTGTGCACGAACAGCTCGTAGCGGCCCGGAGTCAGCCCTTCCGGCACCGTCACCGCCAGGGAAAAGGGCTCGGCTTTCTCCGGTTGCAGAAGGGTCACCCGGCCGTCCCCCGAGCGCAGGGCCACGGCCGGCTCCTTCTCACCCAGCTTCAGGCAGCGCCCGATGATCCGCAGGCCGCCGCCGGCATGGACGGCCCCGTCCTCGAGGCGCCACTCGCCGAACGGGGTGCGGTCGGTGACGGCGTCGCCGAGCGTCCACCAGGGAGCCGGCAGGTTGAGGCGCCCGGAGACGGCGGCCCCGGCGCCGGACTGCAGGGCGTAGCCGTACACCCCCGGCCCGCTGCCGGGCAGCTCGAACATCAGGGCGGTCTCGCTCGCCTGCAGCGGCTCCACCGCTTCGGGAAGGTCCCGGTCCCGGGAGGGCTTCCAGGGCCGTCCGGAAGGCTCGCCGGGGTTTCCGTCCGGAAGCCGCTTGAGGGCAACTTCCATGGCCTCGTGCTGTGGGAAAAAGCCGCACACCATAGCGGTCTCCCCGGGCTGAACCGGGGCCGAGACCCAGTAGACGGCGGGTTCTTCGGCGAGCGCCGCGGACCCGGCGAGGGCGGAAGCGACGACAGCCGATGGGAGCTGCGGGGGTATCATGGAGGTCGTCCTTTCATTCGAGAGCAGCCGGTGGATTTTCCCGCCCGGGGGGAAAACCGCTGCGGGGGGTATCGCGACAGGTTCGCCGAATTCACACCGACCGGTCGAGGGTTTTGAGAAACCCTTCGTTCGTATGAATCGAAACCCGGTCCTTGCGTACAGCGGCCCCGAAACTGCGGATCGCCTTGCGGAAGCTGCTCGAAGGTTCCCGGGTCACGCCCTGCATCGGGGCAGGCGGCCGCAGGCACACGTGCCATGGCGTTACTCGTCCCGCAATGTCTCGGCAGGATTCGACCAGG
>JAPOZF010000015.1:345-3263 GCA_026706165.1 Gemmatimonadota bacterium | reverse complement strand
ATGCCACCGTCCGACTGTGGGACGTGGCGACTCGCGCGGCGCTCGGCATCCTCGAAGGGCACACGAATTCGGTCGAATCGGTGGCGTTCTCTCCCGGTGGCGCCCTCCTTGCTTCGGCAGGATCGGGTGACGAGACGGTCAGGCTGTGGGACGTGTCGACCCGGGCAGAGATCGTCACCCTCGAAGGGCATCCCGATGTGCCTTCGATGGCCTTTTCTGCTCCTGATGGTGCCATGCTGGCTCTGGCCGGAGGATGGGACCGGATAATCAAGCTGTGGGACGTTTCGACCCGTACCTACAGCGCTACTCTCGACGCGCGTACGGGCAGGGTCAATTCAGTGTCGTTCTCGCCCGACGGTGCTACCCTGGCTTCCGGGTTGTCGGACGGCACGACGCTGTTTTGGGACGTGGCAAGGAGGGCAGTTGCTGCCCGCCTCGAAGGACACAGAGACTGGGTCCTTTCGGTGGCGTTCGCGGGCAACGGCGCCACCCTGGCCTCCGGTGCCAGGGACGGCACGATGCTGCTGTGGGATATGGAGCTTCTGCAATCGCGGCCCCATACCCTGACCAGGATCTCCGGCATTGAACAGCAAGGGCCCGTCGGTGCGGTATTAGCCCACCCGTTTGTCGTATTGGTGCAGAATCAGAACGGGGACCCCGTGGCCGGTGCCACCGTCACCTTCGCGGTTACCGCCGGCGGAGGGACGCTATCGGTAGAGACCGCAATCACCGATGCCGACGGCCGTGCCGCAGCCTCCCTTGTCCTGGGCCCCGAACCAGGACCGAACACCGTGACGGCGACTGTTGCCGGCCTGAATCCGGTGACCTTCTCCGCGGTCGGGTCGGCGATTCCCCATTCCCTGAAAAAACTGTCCGGCCAGGATCAACAGGCAGCGGCCGGCGCCGCCTTGACCGAACCGTTTGTGGTCGAGGTCCAAGATCAGAAGGGCCAGCCACTCGAGGATGTCACAGTCACTTTCTCGGTCACCGCCGGTGGGGGGACCCTGTCTGCAACCACCGCCACCACCGGTGCTGACGGCCGCGCTTCCACCACCCTGACCCTGGGCGGCGATCCCGGGAGGAATACCGTTGCCGCAAGGGTCGCCGAGCTGAAACCGGTGATCTTCAGCGCCACCGGCCTAGCGATTCCAACCACCCTTGCCGGGATCTCCGGGGACGATCAGCAGGGTGCGGCCGGAGCGGCGCTGCCCGAGCCTTTCGTGGTCGAAGTAAGGGATCAGAACAACAATCCGCTTGAAGGGGCCGAGGTCACCTTCGCGGTCACCGCCGGCGGGGGGACGCTGTCTGCAATCACCGCCACCACCGATGAGAACGGGCGTGCCGCCAGCGTTCTGACCCTGGGAAACCTGCCCGGGGCCAACACCGTCACGGCAACTGTGGCCAGCCTCGACCCGGTGACCTTCACCGCCACCGCCGAGGCCACACCCGACTTCGACGGCGACGGCGAGACCGGATTCTCCGACTTCTTCCTCTTCGCCGACGCCTTCGGCGGCAGCGACCCCCGTTTCGACCTCGACGGCAGCGGCACCGTCGATTTCGGCGACTTCTTCCTTCTGGCCGACTACTTCGCCGATCCGGCCCGGGGCAAGTTGCTGGCCCTTGCCCGGGAGCTGATCGGCCTTCCCGACGGACCGCAGCTCCAGCAGAACGCCCCCAATCCGTTCAACAGCGAGACGGTGATCTCCTGGTTCCTCCTGCGGCCGGGCCCGACGCGTGTGGAGGTGTTCGCTCTGACCGGGCAGCGGGTGGCGATCCTGCAGCAGGGCCCACTGAAGGCAGGCCGCCACCGCGTTCACTGGGACGGCCGGGACGATCAGACCCGCCCTCTTGCCAGCGGGGTCTACCTGTACCGGCTGATTACAAACAAGAGCATCCAGACTCGCAAACTCACCCTGTTGAGGTGATTTATCCGGCCGGGGCGCATGGGGTTTTTACCTATCTTTGTATCCTACGGTTCATAATTTCGATTTGGTATTACTGTGCTTTTTTCCTCGCCCTTTTTTTCAGTGCTTCCGCTCTGAAAAACGCGGTCACTCACCCAGGAACGGAGAATGATATGCTGGGGTTTATCCTGCTGGCCTGCTCTACTTTCATTTTCCTGACTTCCGCGGTTTCCGCCCAACAGGAGGTCCCGGCCCCAAATACCGAAAGTCCTGCCCCGACTTTGCAGGCCGTTGAGCCGCCAACTGCCCCGGCTGCCTGCCTGGTTGGGGAACATTCCGGTTTTCCGGAAGCCGACGCGCGGACCGCCGCCCTTCTCGTGTGCGGCGAGCTGAACAAACAGGGCATATCGGTCGGGGAACCCGTTTTCCGTTCGCGGGGTGCGGGAGGCATTTATCGGTTGGGGCTGCACCGCCTGGGGAAAAAGATCCTGGTTCGCCTGAGTCATGAATACCCCGCCGGGACCGTCGTTGTCGAGCGGCAGATCCAGCTGGGGAATATCGAAGAAATGATTTCTGCAGCGCCCCGATTGGTCGATGCGCTCGTCAACCGGAAATCGCTCGCTTCCACCCTCGACATGGAGACTGTCGTCGAACAGGAGGCTCTCCGGCCTCGAAAGATACCCGGTGAGTCCTTCTGGGATATCGGGCTCCTCGGAACCTTCGCTCTCATCACGGACGCTGACATGATAGGCAAACCGGGCTACAGGCTCGGCTGGTTTCACGAGACGCCGTCCTATGCCGTGGGAACCGCGTTCTGGGGTGCCGGCGGAGAGGACGATGAGGGCGACAGCTTTCACTTTTTCTCCTGGGGAATCGGGGGCCGCTACTTCTTCAACAAGCAGAACTTCTCGCCCTATGTCGGCGGCGGGTTCTCCCATGTCTGGTCCGGCTATGAACAAACCGCCTCGAGGTGGAATTCGAGGCGGGACAGGTGGGAAGATGAATGGGAATCCG
>JAPOZF010000015.1:0-335 GCA_026706165.1 Gemmatimonadota bacterium | reverse complement strand
ACGGGAATGGCCTGGGGGGTTACGTCGTCGGCGGAATGGAAGCCATGCGTCTCACCAGCGTTCGCCTCAAGCTCGAATTGCGCGTGGACCGGCCGTTTTTCCAATTGGAAACCCGGGACGTGATGCCGGTGACACTGGGTGTTTCGTTTTCCTTCCGCGGAGGTGGGGGAGGATTCGGAGGGATGTGGTTTTGAAACCTGGTCCCTTGTCCGCATTCCTTGTCTGCTGTGCCCTTTCCCCGGGGGCGGCAGCCGAGACGCAAACGGGCCATTCTGCATCCCTTGCCCACGACCGGACCCTGCTGCTGACGGCGGCGCGTTTCGGGGCGCCGGAGC
>JAPOZF010000711.1 GCA_026706165.1 Gemmatimonadota bacterium | reverse complement strand
GGGACAGCTGGCGCGGAACGACATCGCTGGGGCTGCTCCGCTACTTTCCCTTCCCCGACCTCGGGGAGTACGACCTGCGCTCCCTGCTGTTCCGCATCGTCGCCCCCTGGCAGCCCCACGAGGCGCCGTCCCTGTCGCATCCGAGAGGGGACCGGGTCGTCGCCACGGTGAGCGGGGAACGGGGCCGTCGCTCGATATGGGCGGATCTTCACCGCGGTTTCGTGTTTCGCGAGGAGTCGGTCGCCGCCGACGGGTTTTCCTGGCGCCGCGACCTGGAGCGCTACCGCGAGATTCCCCTGCCGGGGGCCGCGGCCGTCCCCCTGTATCTGCCGGGGCTGGTGCGCATAGTGCAGCCGGAGGCGACCCTGGAGATCGAGGTGCGCAGTTACAGGGTCGTTGTTTCGGGCGCGACGCCCTGACGCCGTTGAAACTGCCGGTCAGGGGCAGGGGCGGGGCCCTTGCGTTTTGCGAACCCTCCGGAACGGGGCCGTATTCAGCGGCGGTAGCGGATGCGCGGGTCGAGGCAGGCGTAGAGGATGTCGGCGATCAGGTTGACGAGCATGAACACCGTCGCCAGCAGCAGCACCCCTCCCTGAACGGCGCGGAAGTCGCGCGCCTGCACCGCCAGAAAGACCCAGCGGCCCAACCCGGGCCAGGCGAAGATGGTCTCGGTGATGACGGCGCCTCCCAGCAGGTAGCCGAATTGGAGGGCGATCACCGTCAGGGTCGGCACGAAGGCGTTCCTCAAGGCGTGGCGGAGAACGACGAGCCGCGGCGGCAGACCCTTGGCCCGGGCGGTGCGCACGTACTCCTCTCCGAGGACCTCGAGCAGGCTGGCTCGGGTCATCCGCGCAATGAAGGCGAGAGGTATCGTCGCCAGGGTGAGGGCCGGCAGCGCGAGGTGCCAGAGCGCATCGGCGAACCCCTCCCAGTTGGCGCCGAGGACCGCGTCGAGGAGGTAGAATCCGGTGATCGCCTCGACCTGGACCGCGGCCCCGAGGCGCCCCGACACCGGGAACAGGGGAAACTGCACCGCCAGCAGCAGCATCAGCATCAGTCCGAGCCAGAAGACCGGCATCGAGATGCCTGCCGTGGCCGCCACCATGCTGACGTAATCGGCGGCCTTCCCCTGCGCCAGGGAGGCGAGAACCCCGAGGCCGATGCCGCCGGCGACGGCGATCACCATCGCCGCAAGGGTCAGTTCGCAGGTTGCGGGGAAGCGCTCGAGAATCTCGGTGCTGATCAGCTCGTGGGTGCGGAAGGAGCGGCCGAGGTCGCCGCGCAGGAGGTCGCCGAAGAAGCGGGCGAACTGCACGTGGAAGGGCTGGTCGAGACCCATCTCGAGGCGCAGGGCCGCGATGCTTGCGGCGGTGGCCCGCTCCCCGAGCATGATCTGCGCCGGGTCCCCGGGAACCAGGTGGATCATCAGGAACACCAGGAGGGATATCCCGATCAGCGTCGGCCCCAGCAGCGCCAGCCGCCGAAGGATGAAACCGGTCAACGGGGTGCTTCCGCAGACGGCTCCCGGGAGCCGTTCAGTTCGCCAGGACTACGCGGTGGAACCACTTGCTGCCGGTCGGATGCAGCGCGAAGCCGCGCACGTTCGACCGGAAGGCCGCGGTCTGGGTGGCGTGCACCAGCGGCACCCACGGGGCATCGGCGTGGATTATCTGCTGCGCCTTCCTGTAGAGGGAGGTGCGCTCGGCCATGTCGCCGCTGCGCCGGGCGGCGACGAGCAGCTCGTGCAGGGGGTCGCTGCGGTAGAAGGAGACGTTGTTGGCGGGCTTGACCGCAGCGGTCTTGTCGAGCAGGACGTAGAGGAAGTTGTCGGGGTCGCCGTTGTCTCCGGTCCATCCGAGAAGGCACATCGGGTGCTCGCCGGAGAACACCTTGTCGAGGTAGGTGCCCCACTCCCAGCGCACGATCCTGGCCCTGACGCCGACGGCGTCGAGGTTGGCCTTGATGGCCACGGCGATCTTTTCCGGCTGGGGCATGTAGGGCCGCGGCGCCGGCATCGCCCAGAGTTCGGTCTCGAAGCCGTCGGGAAAACCGGCCTCGGCGAGCAGCCTGCGCGCCCGCTCGGGGTCGAAGGGATACGGCTCGACGCTGTCGTCGTACCCCCACATCAGCGGCGGCAGCGGGTTCTTCGCCGGAACTGCCAGTCCCGAGTAGAAGTTGTCGACCAGGGCCTGCTTGTCGATGGCGCAGTTGAGGGCGATGCGGACGAGGCGGTTGTCGAACGGGGGCCGGTCCATGTTCATCGCCAGGTAGCCGACGTTCATGCCGGGCTGGGTCAGGAGCTGAAGGTCGGGGTTGCCGCGGATGGTCTCGATGAACTCGGGGCTCACGTTGTCGATCCCCTGGATGGCTCCCGTCCTGAGTTCGAGGAAACGGACCGAGGCGTCCTGTATCGGCCTGAAGATCAGGCGCTTCAAAGCCGGCGGCTCACCCCAGTAGCCTTCGTTGCGGTCGAGGACGATGCGCTCGTCCTTGCGCCATTCGACGAACCTGAACGGCCCGGTGCCGACGGGGTTCTTGAAGAAATCCGGGCCGTGCTCTGCCACCGCCGCAGGGCTGACGGCGGCGCAGAAGTTCATTCCCAGGGTCGCGAGAAAAGTGGCGTTCGGCTCGGCGAGGCGCACGACGAAGGTCGAGTCGTCGGCGGCTTCCATCGACGCGACGATGTCGCTCATGCCCATGTTGTTCCAGTAGTTGTAGGCCCCCTCCACCTTGTGATAGGGGTGGTCTTCATCGGACTGGCGGGCAAGGGAGAACAGCATCGCCTCGGCGTTGAAGGGGGTGCCGTCGTGGAAGCGCACCCCGGTGCGCAGGTGGAAGGTCCAGGTCAGGCGGTCCGCGGAGACATCCCAGCTTCTGGCAAGCTGCGGGACCACCGTGGTCGAGCCCTCCTCGTATGTGACCAGGTTCTCATAGATGTTGTCGCAGACCTTGAAGGACTCCCCGTCACCCTCCAGGGCCGGGTCGAGGCCGACGGAGTCGGAACCGCGGCCGAAGACCAGGACCTGGCCGGCCTCGCGCGCGCAGCCGGCCAGCAGCAGGGCGGCCAACAGGAAGAGACCGATGCGAAGCAGCGCCTGTCCGGTGAAAGGTGCGTGGCTGCGGGAAAGAGGGGCGGAAGTCCCGGCCTGTGCGGCGTTCCCGAGCGGGGACGGGGGCCGGGTGGGGGTACCTGGGGGAGCGGGGCGGCGCCTGATTCGGAGAAGGCCGCGTCGAAGGCCGCCGCGGACGGCTCGAAGTCGACTTTCT
>JAPOZF010000416.1 GCA_026706165.1 Gemmatimonadota bacterium | reverse complement strand
GCCTTGATGCGCTGATGGCCTTCGCCGCCCGGTTCGCCGAAGCTTTGGATCGGGCGCGGCACCCGCACCGGCCGGGGTCGGCGAAACCATCCGGCCCGATTGCCTGCCAGGGTGATCCGCCTCCGCCCGCGCGGCACACCGTCCCGGCCAGCTCCAATAACGGAAAGGAAACCGGATGAACCGCCCCCCCGACTACCGCCTCATCTACAACTGGGACGGCGCCCCGCATGGGTACTCCCCGGTCCCGCAGAGCCTCGAGGAGTTCCTCGACGGCGTCTACGCCCCCCTGGTCGGCACCCACGCCGGCGCCCTGTTCTGGTGCGTCGGCGAGCACGCGGCGCGCTGGCCCAGCGACTCCCTCGAGGTGGTCGGCGACCTGTTCGGGCGGCGTTACGAGAACGCGGCCGCCTGCATCCACACCGAGAACATCCGCCGCATGCTCGAACGCGGCGAGGACCCGCAGGCCGCCGTCATCGAACGCGGGCGCGAGCTCGGCATCGCCGTGTACGCCTCCCTGCGCATGAACGACAACCACTTCGACGGCGCCGGGCTTTCCGACCTGGCCACCCTCCACCACGGCGAGCTGACGCAGCTGCGCCGGGAGCACCCGGAATGGCTGCTCGGTGAGCGCACCTCGGAGTGGTTCGCCCTCTCCTGGGACCTGTCGGTTCCCGAGGTGCGGCGCAACCGCCTCGACCACGTCCGCGAGCTGTGCGAGAGGTACGACTGGGACGGCATCGAGCTCGACTGGCAGCGCCACGGATTCCACCTGCCCGCCGACGAGGCCTACCGCCTGCGCTACACCATCACCGACCTGCAGCGCGCCGCCCGCCAGGTTACCGAGCGAGCCGGCGAGCAGCGCGGCCGGCCTCTATACCTGGCCGCCCGGGTCGCCACCAGCCTGGAGGCCTGCGCCGAAATCGGCTACGACGTCGAGACCTGGCTGCAGGAGGATCTCGTCGACCTGCTGATCGGAGGCGGCGGAGCGGCGACCGATCCCGCCGTCGAGGTCGAGCGCTTCCGGGAGCTCTGCAGGCCGCGCCGCGTCCCCTTCTACCCCGGCTTCGACTCCGGCCTGCCCGACCCCCCGGTCGGCCCCGAGCCGCCGGACCGCAAGAACCGCCTGCGCACGCGCGCCATCGCCGCCCGCCATCACCGCGCCGGGGCCGACGGCATCTACGCCTTCAACTGGCACGCCGGGGCCGAGGGACCGCGGCGCGGCATGATGCGCGAGGTCGGCGACCCGGCCGTCCTCGAGGAGCTCGACAAGATCTACGCCGCCACCCATCGCCACCTCGTCTACGAGGGGCCCTGGCGCGGTGCTTACCGCAACGACCGCCTGCGCGGGCAGGTGCCGGTGCCGCTGCGCCCGACCCTGACCGGACGCGGACCCGTCGTCGACGTCGAGACCGCGGAGTCGGGAACGCCGCTGGCCGCCGAGCTGCGCCTGCACCTGAAGGAGTGGGTGGAAGGGGACGAAGTGGCGGTGAGCTGGAAGGGGGAAGAGCTCGCAGACCCGGTGGTCTCCTACAACCTGCCGGGCAGCGACGCCGACCAGCATTCCTTCGCGGTCCCGATCTCCCGGGTCAGCGGCGACGTCTGGCTGCGCCTCCCCCTCGATCCGGGCGCGGTGGGCAGCGGCGTCCACCGGGTCGAGGCGATTCTCCGCAGGCGGCACCCGCAGCTCGCCTGCGACCTCGTCCTCACCGACGTCGAGATCGCCGTCGCCTGGTCGGAGGAGTACGCAGCCGCCCTGCTGCCGCGGCCGGGCTGAGGGCTTACCGGACTGCGGAAAAACAGCGGCTTGGCCGAAACCTTGCCGCACGCGAATCCCGGGCGCGGCCCGGGCTGCGAAACTCAACCCACGCGGCGGCTTTCAGCTCGTCGCACAGAAACCCGCCGGCGCGGCCGGCGCGAAAGGAGCCAGATGAAACGACTGTTCTGCACTGCAACCGCGGCTCTCCTGGCGGTGGCCGACGCCGACGCCGTGGAGGAGAAACCGCTTCCCCAGTCCGCCGGGCAGGTACGGCCGGTGCTCGTGGGCGCGGCGCTGCCCCCTGCCGTTCTGACCGGCGACGACGAGGTGAGCCTCGATCTCGGGGCGGCGGTCGCCGAAAAGCCGGCGGTGCTCGTCTTCTACCGGGGAGGCTGGTGAGGGTACTGCAGGAACCAGCTAGTTGAGCTGGAAAAGATCCACGGCCAGTTGAAAGCCCTGGGGGTCGGTCTTTTCGCCGTCAGCCCGGACGAACCTGCCGCCGCCGTGGAGACGCGCGCCGAGACCGGAGTCGGTTTCCCGCTGCTGTCCGACCGGGACCTGAAGCTCGCCTCCGCCCTCGGGATCGCCTACCGGAACCCCGACAAAGCCCCACTTCCGGTTCCGTCGGTGTTCCTGGTTGCAAAGGGCGGGACCATCGCCTACCAGCACGTCGACCCGGACTTCCGCGTTCGCCTCGACAACGGCGTCGTCCTGGCGATGGCAGGCAGTCTGGTGAAGTAGGAGGTCGGGAAGGAACGCCGGGGGCCGAGCGCGAGGGCAGCTCCCGGCGCCCCGATCAGCGGCCGTTGCCCCAGCGGCTGGGGCCGATGCCCCCGGCCTCGCGCCGCATCCCGTCGGGACGGTTGGGCACGTCGTAGTCGATGTTCCGCGTGTTGAGGCTGCGGAAGAACGGCCGGATGTGCGCCGGCAGGGCCGCCACCCGCTCCGGGTCGCGGTCCTCCTCGACATCGTCGATCGGCCCCGCCCAGCAGGGGCGGTAGGCGATGGCGAGCATGCGCCGGTCGCCGTCGCTGTGGTTGGGGAAGTTGCCGTGGAAGACGTTCTGGTTGATGACCACGGCGTCGCCGGCGCGGCAGCAGACCATCACCTCTTCGGGATGGCTGAGGAAGCGGTTGTAGGGATTGCCGTCGATGTGCATCGACAGGTGCGACCTCGGGATCACCTTGAACGGCGAGCGTTCAGGGGTCTGGTCGTCGAGGTAGTAGAGCGCCCGCGCCAGCACCGGCGAGCTCGCCTGCAGCCCGAAGATCTTCGAGCCGTACGGCTGCGCGTCGGTGTGCACGGCGCCCCCCGGGTGCCCTGGCTGCGAGCAGACGTACCCGCACGAGGTGCAGATCAGGTCGTCCCCGAACAGGTCGGTGAGAAACTCGATCATCGGCGGATTGGCGATGACGTCGGTGGCGGTGGGAGAGTCCGTCCACGGCACGTCGAAGCAGTAGCGCTGATGGGGGCTGTAGTCGACCGCCCGGGTCGGCAGCTGCGCCAGCTCTTCC
>JAPOZF010000258.1 GCA_026706165.1 Gemmatimonadota bacterium | reverse complement strand
GTTCCCGGGCCGACTCCCACGGCCCTGCCCCGGGGGGTGGCCCCCTCCTTCGGAATGGAGGACGTGACCCCGGAGATCCACAAGAACTACGTCCCCGTCCACCTGCCCGAGTACCACCGCTATCCCTGGTTCGCCGCCGACCAGAGCTTCGCGACTGACTTCTTCAAGCGCTACCTCGACCGCCGGCTCGAGGGGGACGAGTGGTACGATTCCTTCGGCAACCACCTCGGCCGCGGCTGGCTGGTCTACTCCTGGGAGCAGCGGCAGTCCCTGCGCAACGGCAGTTTCCTGCGCAAGAAGCCCGCCGACCCGAGAGCCACCAACATGTACGGCAGCGTCTTCCAGAGCCTCGTCATCTCCTCGGACGTGCAGGGGCAGCACCAGTTCAGGCTGATGATCGGCGACCAGATCTCCACCCACCTGTCGCCGCTGACCTTCAACAAGCCCCGCTTCAACGGCCTGCGTCTCGAGGCAGCCTCCGACCGCCACCGGTCGACCCTGCTGCTGTCGCGTCCCAGCAGCCCGGACCAGGCTCGGCGCAGCAACTCGACGCACCTGTTCGGCGGCCATACGTCGTTCCACCTCCACGACGCCGTCGCCATGGGGGTCACCTACGTCAACGCCCACAACGCCCAGACGCAGGTCGACTTCAACGTCGGCAACCCGCTGCACGGGGCGCTGACGACGAAGCAGAACCAGCCGCTTAAGAAGGTGTGGGTGCGCCTGCGGGACGACTCCCCCGAAGACGGGACAGGCGGGGCCTCGCTGTTCCGCCACGAGATCCTCCTCGTCGACCGGTCGGGGCGCGTGCACCGGGGCCGCGACATCGGGCTGCTGCCGAGGATACGGGGCGGGGTGCTCCGGGAAGGGGCGATCGCCGCCGACGGCAGCGAGGCCGCGGTGCTCGAGTACGACCTCTCCTCCCTCGGCGAGGAGCAGGGGATGGAGTCGCTCGACCTGCAGCGCGTCAGCTTCGAGCTGGCGGTGGCCGACGACTACCGGGTCGAGATGGCCTCGGACCTGCAGACCGACGGCGAGGTCCGCAACGCCGAGCCGGTCTTCACCACCGTCGCCCGGGCCCGCGGCAACGTCCGCGACAACAGCAACAGCAGGGTGCTGAAGCTCGATTACCTGCTGCCGACCGGGAACGAGCTGATCGGCGTCGACTTCAACGTCGTCGACGCCGGCGGCCTGTCGCTGCAGGGGGAGGCGGTGCTGAACCGGCACCACGGCAAGTACCCCAACCTCGAGGAGGGGCTCCAGCACCACGCGGCCCGCAAAGCCCGCGCCGGCTACGCCCAGGTCGCCTACCAGCGCTTCCCGTGGAAGCTGTACGCCGAGCTGTTCTCGATCGACGACGCCTACGCCACCTCCTACTGGCTGACGCAATCGGACGGCACCATCCGCTTCAAGGCGCGCATTGCCGACCTCTACGAGTTCGTCGACGACGACGACGACTTCAACGCCGTCCCGGAATGGGAGCGGCCCTTCCAGCGCTCGACGCGGGAGGTCGCCTGGCCGGGGTACGACGAGAACGGCGACTTCATCTACGACCACAACCAGAACGCCAACCTGTTCCCCGACTACGACGAGCCGTTCCTGCGCTACCGGTCGGACCGCCCCGAGTTCCTCTTCGGCACCGACATGAACCACAACGGCACCATCGACCGGTTCGAGAACGACCGCCTCCCCGACTATCCCTACCGCCGCGATCACCGCGGCTACAACATCTACCTGAAGGTGCGGGCCGGCGGCGGCGGCAGTCTCCTCGCCGGGCGCCAGAACAGCGGCCTGATCTCCGGCGACGGGCACACCCGGGCGCTCTACGGGATGGCGACCTGGAAGCGGGAGCTGTCCGGGTTCGGGCAGGTGCGGGTCTTCGACTTCGGCGCCCTCGTCCGGGACGACATCCCCGACGACCTGCAGCGGTGGGTGCAGCCGGCAGGCGCCATCGGGCGCATGCAGGACGTCGAGGACCCGCTGGCGTCGCGCAACACCTGGAAGAACTCCTTCTACGCCGACCTCAGCCACCGCCTCGCCGAGGACCTGCGCATGCTGCACCGCTTCAAGTGGGACGTCGCCGTCCAGCGCGACGGGGACGAGGCCCTTTCGAGCCGGCTGGCCCGCAGGCGGTCGGGGTTCGTCGGCCTCATCGACAAGGCGGAGTGGTCGCTGCCGGTCGGCCTCGGGTTCTTCGAGCCGCGCTGGAAGAGCGAGCTGCGCTTCGACCGCCCCTACCTCGCACGCCGGGAGAAGGCGGCCAGCGTCGAGGAGACCGTCTTCCTGACCTGGTCGCAGCCGCTGCTGGCCGAGCAGTCGCGGGCCTCGTACTTCGCCCGCTACGGCCGGCAGATCTTCGACACCCGGCTGCAGGTCGGCCTCGAGCTGTCGAAGCTGTGGATGCTCAAGGGGAAGCGGGCCGAGATCGACCAGAACCTGCGCACCTGGACGGTGGTCGTGCAGCTGACCAACCAGGTCGCCTACCAGGGGTACCGGATCGTGACGCGCACCGGAATGCAGTGGACGCGGCGGGCCTTCGAGTTCGGGCACCGCGAGCGGGCGAACCTGATGTTCTTCACCGTCAACGCGGGGCTGGAGTGATGGAGCGGCTTTCTCCTGCGGCAACCTGGCGGCCGGTCGCGGCGCTGGTATTCCTGGCGCTGTCGGCGGCCTCCGCCGAAGTGCGGACCTTCGTCCTCGGGGGCGGCGAGCACCCCTGGGAAGGGGGCGGCGACGGCATCGATCCGGTCATCCTGGCGGGCAGCCGCTACAGCCCCACCCTCGACACGACCAACACCCCCGACAACGACATCGAGTTCGCGGCGCGGCGCGGCTGGGTCAGCCCGACCTTCTTCGACGGCAGCCGCAACATCGCCTCGCTGGTGCTCGATGGGGGCTCGATCACGGCGCCCAACTCCTCGACCTCGGCGACGGTGCTGCTCAGGGCGCAGCTGGCGGGCACGGTCAACGGCGATCACGAGGTCGCCTTCGAGCGCAAGCCGGTGCCGTTCAACCCGGTGGTGCCGGCCTTCGGCATCTGGGTCATCCTCGACTTCGGTCATCTGTTCTTGGTCTATCTCATCCTCTTCTACCCGCGCAACACCGTGGTAGCCAGTCCCGACCACCCCTTCCACAACGACTTCCTGCGCGGCTACGAAGTCTGGCTGAACGAGCGGCTGACCAGCACCATCGAGGGGGCTCCCGACCGCCTCGCGGTGCGGGTGCACGACAACGAGGAGCCGGTGGTCGACGTGCCGCTGACCCCGCAGTACGTCCGCCTCAT
>JAPOZF010000016.1 GCA_026706165.1 Gemmatimonadota bacterium | reverse complement strand
CCGAAGGCGTCCCGTGCGTTCGGGTCGGCCCCGGCTTTCAGCAAAGCGGCGATGACATGGGGTTTTTCGTTCGTTACCGCCGCGTCATGCAGGAGCGTGGAGCCGGATTCGTCCCGCGCGTTCGGATCGGCCCCGGCCTCCAGAAAAGCGGTGATGACATCGAGGTTTTCCTTCATGGCCGCCAGGTGCAGAGGGGTGGAGCCGACTTTGTTCCGCGCGTTGAGGTCGGCGCCGGCTTTCAGCAAAGCGGAAATGACCGCGGAATTGTCGTTCCTGACCGCGACATGCATGGATGTGTTGCCGCGTTTGTTCCGCGCGTTCGGGTCGGCCCCGGCATTCAACAGGGCAGTGATGAGGGCGGCATTGTCCTCCCTCCCCATTGCCATATGCAGGAGAGGGAGACCGCTTTTTTCCCGGGCGTTCGGGTCGGCGCCGGCATTCAGCAAGGCGGCGATGACAGCAAGGTTGGAGTTGTACATGACCGCCAGATGCAAAGGTGTGGCGTCGGTGTCAGAGGAGTGGGTCCGTGCGTTCGGGTCGGCGCCGGCCTTCAGCAATGCCCTGGTCACATCCGGATGTGCGTGCGAGACCGCATGATGGAGAGCTGTTTCGCCGTTTCCGTCCCGTGCGTTCGTATCGGCTCCGGCGTCGAGCAGGGCAGCGATGACGTCGAGATCGTTGTACACCGCCCAATGCAGCGGGGTGGAGCCGTTCCCGTCCCGTGCGTTCCGGTCGGAACCGGACTGAAGGCAGCCGGTCACCTCTTCGGCTGTGGCGGTTTTGAAAAACTCCCCGGTGTTCCAGTCATCGCAGTCGGCACCTGAGGCCGGTGCAGCGGCGAGCATGAGGCATGTACCGCAAATGGCAACGGCCGCTTTCATGCGCTTCCTCTCGGTTTCCAGGGTACTGACCGCCCGCAACCGCTCCCGGCCGGTTCCCGGCGCCCCTTACCGCTGCCGCAGGTAACGCCCGATCCTCTCCAGACCGGCCTCGATTTTGTCGACGTCGAGGGCGTACGACAGCCGCACCCGGTCCGGGGAGCCGAACCAGTCGCCGAGGTAGGTGATCACCTTGTAGTGCTCGAACAGGTCGCGGACGAAGTCGAGGGGCTTCTCGACCCGGGGCATGACGTAGAAGGCCCCTTCCGGCTTCCACAGGTCGAGGCCGAGGTCGGACAGCCCCTGCCAGATCAGGTCGCGGCGGTGGCGCCAGATTTCCAGCTGCTTCTCGGCGAAGTCCGAGGAGACCCCCACGGCCGCCAGGGCCATCTCCTGGCCGAGGATGTTGGTGTTCATCGAGGTGTGGGTCTTTACGGCGATCACCTCCTCGACCAGCTCCTGGTCGAGGGACCAGAGGTAGCCGACCCGGAAGCCGCACATGGCGAAGGTCTTGGAGAAGGAGTTGATGGTGACTACGTGCGGCCCTTTGATGAGGTAGTTCTCGCGCACGTAGATCAGGTCCTTGTAGACCTCGTCGGATAGCACGTACACCCCCAGCTCGCTGGTGAGTTTCTCGATCTTCGCCAGGGTCGCGATCGCCTCGACCCGTCCCGTCGGGTTGGAGGGGGAGTTGACGATGACGGCGCAGCAGTCCCCGACCTTGGCGGCGAAGTCGTCGAAGTCGATGCGGCCGTCGATTGTATCGGTGTAGACCGGCTCGAGCCCGGCGTAGCGCACCATGTTCGGGTAGGAGTAGTAGTAGGGGCGCGCCATCAGGACCTTGCCGCCTGCCCCCTGCTTGCGGGCGATTACCCGCAGCACGAGGTCGAGCGCCTCGGAGGCGCCGTTGGTGATGACGAAGCTGTCGGCGGTCGAGTCGGGGTACTGGCCGGCCAGCGCCCGGCGCAGCTCCACCATCCCCTGGATCAGCCCGTACTTGAAGTCCCGGTAGTGGGGGAGAACGTGGTAGGCCTCGGGAGGCGGGGGCAGGTCCGGCTGCCCCGACCCGAATGAAATGACGTCGTCCCCCTGCACGCCGATGAAGGTCGCGGGGGAAAGCTCTTCTTTTCCCATCCTGTTCCCGGTATGGCGGTTGTTCAGAAAACGGGATTGTCGCCCGCGAACACCCGGCGCGCCTGCGGCGAAAGTCTGCCGGCCGCCAGCATCCGCTCGGCCCAATGCGCCGGCACCCCCTCCGACCACTTTTCCGGCCCGGCGTTCGGGTCGGGGGTCCGGTAGGCCATCAGCAGCCCCCAGCGCACCGGGGCGTCCGGCGCCCGGTAGCTGACGAAGTGCGGCATGTGGTGGACGAAGGAGACCATGCTTCCGGGCGGGATCTGCAGGTGCACGATCCTCAGCGGTTCCCCGGTGAAGGCGTGGATCTTGCCCGGCAGCCAGTCCCTTTCCATCTCCGCGTCCCCCTCGCTGCGGTCGCGGTCCCACTTGTAAGGTATGCGGTAGAGGTGAGATCCGGGAATTACCGCGAGCTCGCCGCCGTGCTCGTCGTCGGCCCCCTCGGGGTAGCAGAGGGTGCGGATGCACTGCTGCCGCAGGTACTCCTTCGTCAGGGAACTGCCGTCCCCGACCCGGTCCTGGACCTCGCAACTGCCGTCGCGGTAGGGGTGGCCGTGCCAGCGGCGGCCCCTCGACCCGGGGGCCCGGTTCATCAGCACCAGGTGGTCGAGGAGGAAGCGGCCCTCGAACAGCTTGCCGAGCAGCTCCATCATCTGCGGGTGCGCGGTGATGACGTCGAGGATGAAGTCGTCGTACGCCGCGGCCCAGTACTCCGGCATCAGCCCCTCGGACTCGACACCGGGGGTGACGAGGGTGGGCTCCGGGCCGAAGAGCCCGTGCTCGTGCATGTAGCCGCGCCCGTCCCCGGGGAGGCAGGCGACCGTTTCGCAGCCGCCGAGGGTGCGCTGTCTCGCCTCGATGCCGAGCTCTTCGGGTGCCGGCGGTTCCAGGCCCCGGGCCTCGTAGTCGATGGCCCCCCAGTCGGTCGCCATGATGATGTCGTCGTTGAGCTGCTGCAGCCTGGACAGGCTGGCGGTGAACCGCTCCCTTCCGGCTTCGGTGAGGATCCCCTCCCAGACCCAGTACCCCTCGCGCTCGAAGGAGGCGCGGTCGAAGGCGGCCAGGACTTCGGGCTTCAGGAGGTCGTCGAGGCGGCCGGGGTTCGCTGGCGGGCCGGCAGTGGCATTCGTCGTCATTGCTTTGATCTCCGTCCGTTCAGGAGGAAACGGGTGCCTCTGCCACGCCCGCCATGGAAAGGGTGGTCCGGTGCATGACGCGGCGGCAGCGGCCGTCCCAGGGCCGGCCGCGATGCAGGCAGCTGACGTTGTCCCACAT
>JAPOZF010000604.1 GCA_026706165.1 Gemmatimonadota bacterium | reverse complement strand
GTCGTGGCGTGCCCGCGGTCCGGGGCGGCGCCGGTCAGTATCCAGGCGCTCCGTTTCTGATGCATCAGGCCGCGTGAGCCGTCAATCGGATCGACGATCAGGCGCCAGCGCAACTCCTTCGGCGATGCCCCCGGCGGCAGGACGGCGCTCCCGTCCGGCAGCCCTTCGGCGATCAGCACCAGCGGGCCGGACGCCTCCGCGAGCTTTTTCAACCCGGCGAGCAGCTCCTCCTCGACGAGGCGGTCGATGGCGTAGATCGTGTCCTCCGCCCCCTCCCGGTGCACCTGAGACAGGCTTTCCCTCCCCGGCTGGGCCGCCGCTTCCTCGCAGGCGGCGACGACCCTGTCGCGCAGGCGCTCGTGCAGGCGCCTCAGGGGATCGACAAGCTCCTGGATATCGCTGCTCATGGTATTTACCCTTACCGGCCCGCAGAAACGGGGGCGCCGATGCGCCCGGTTGCCGGGTCCCGGGCGAGCCGTGTGGAGTTGGAACGACCAGCCAAGGCCACCCCCGAACCGGAATGCAATGCGCCCGGTTCTCGCGGAATTGCTTTCCCGGCCAGCACCAGGCCGGCTGCGGCTTGCCTCGCCGCAGGACAATCCGTCAGCTGGCGGTTACCCGAAACAGCAATCCATGTGCGGCCGTTTCACCCTTCACCACCCGGCGGCGGAGCTCGCTGAACGTTTCGCGGTCCAGCAGACCTTCCTCGAGCTGCCCCCGCGCTACACCATCGCCCCGTCGCAGCCGGTCGCGGTGGTGGTCCAGCGGCAGCAGCGCGAGCTGCTCGAGTTCAGGTGGGGCCTCGTCCCCTTCTGGGCGAAGACCGCGGCCATCGGCAACCGCCTGATCAACGCCCGCGCCGAATCGCTTCCCGACGCCTCCGCCTTCAGGAACGCCTTCCGCAGGCGCCGCTGCATCGTACCGGCCAGCGGCTACTTCGAGTGGAAGAGCAGCGGCTCCGGGAAGGTCCCCCACTACATCCAGCTCGCGGACCGGCAACCGTTGGCCCTGGCCGGCCTGTCGGAAAAATGGACCGCGCCGGACGGCGAGGTTCTGCGCACCTGCGCCATCGTCACCACCGAACCGAACGCCGCCGTCGCCGGGCTGCACAATCGCATGCCGGCGATTCTGACCCCGGAGGCCGCGGAAATCTGGCTCGATCCCGGAACCGGGGACATCCCCGCCCTGCTTTCGCTGCTGCGACCCTATCCCGGTGAGCTCGGACTGCACACGGTGTCCCCGCTCGTCAACCGCGCCGGCGTCGACGTTGCCGAATGCGTGCAGCCGGTAGACGACCCGGATCCCCAGCTCGGGCTGAATCTTTAGCAGCCCTCACGTCTTCGACTCCGGCACCTCCCCGGGGCCGGTCCTCAGCCAGCGCGCCAGTTCGCCGATTCCCGGCGGCTTGCCCGTCATCAGGATGCCGATCCTGAACAGCCTGGCGGCGGCAATCAGGGCGAGGCAGATCCCCCCTGCCAGCACCGCCGTGGTCGTCAGGTACTCCCATGCCGGGGGCGGCCCGCCGGCGCGGTTCATCATCACGAAGGGGGTGAACGGCGGAACGTACGACACGACGCGTGCGAGCGTGCCGTTCGGGTCCTGGCTGACCGGCACCAACAGGAAGAACACCATCATCATCGGTATCATCACCGGAAGCAGCAGGTTCTGCGCCTCCTTCAGGTTGTTGCATACGGAGCCGATGCCGACGAGGAAGGTCGCGTAGAGGAGGTACCCCATCGCGAAGTAGAGGAAGAAGGCGAGCAGGAAGAACGGAGCCGACGCCAGTTCGAGCAGGGTTTCGATCACCGCCGGGGAGCCGCCCGCCGCGGAAAACAGAACCCCTGCGAGAACGATGAAGAATACCCAGGATGCGACCATGGTGAGGCCGGCTCCGGCGGCTCCGGCGATTTTCCCCGCCATGAGCTGAAGCGGGGAGACCGAGGATAGCAGCACCTCGATGATGCGCGCCGATTTCTCTTCGATGGTGCTGGTGAGCAGCATCTGGGCGCTGGTGAAAATCGCGATCCACAGGAGGTAGGTGAACCCGACCGGAGCCCATTGCCGCGCCTTATCCGCGCCCTCCACCTCCGCTTCCCCGCCCCCCGAGTCGACCTTGCGCTCCTCGAACTCCAGCCGCTCCCCGATCCAGGCCGCGGTCCCGGGTTCGACCTCGGCCGCGGCGATGCGGCGCGCGCGGATGACGGTGTTGGCCCTGGCGGCGAACCACTCCTGCAGCTCGCGGTCGGTGAGGTTGTTGGAGACGTACTTGCACCCCTGCGAGCCGCCGACCGGGTCGGGGCCGATGGTCAGGTAGGCGAACAGCTCGCCGCTGTCGACGCGGCTGTTGAGAGCGGACAGGTCCCCGCCGGCGTTGTCGAGGCGGGTGAAGCGGGAATGAGACAGATGGAGGTCGAGCGCCTCGAGCTCGTCGGCCGGGACCGACCGCCACCACTCGTACAGCTCGCCGCTTCTCGCCGGGTCGGCGAAGCTCCGCGCCCGCCCTTCCGGTACCTGGCTTTCGGTCCTTCCGGCCAGCGCCTGAACGAAGGCCGCCCTCTCCTGCTCGTCGATCTCCATCCAGGCCAGGGTCAGCTCGCGAACGGCCTCGGGCAGCCTCTCGAACTCACGCCCCTTACCTTCCCGCTTCCAGGTTGCAGCGGCGGCGATCAGGTCGGTCAGGTCCCTCTCGTATACGAGGGCGTCGATCTCCCGCAACAGGAATCCCGATTCGTCGACCACCGCGTAGGTGCGGATGTCCTTGGCCTCGCTCAGCAACCTCGGCACCACCGCCGCGAGTCCGATCAGGACCGGGATCGCCAGCAGGCCCAGCCAGAAGGCCTTGGTGCGGACCGTCCCGAGGTATTCGTTCCAGGCTACCAGAAAGGCTTTGCTCATGGGGTTTCTCCCTCTCCCCCGACGGCGCGGAGGAAGATCTCGTGCAGGGAGAGCTCGGTCAGGTCGAACCGCCGCACCCGGATGCCGTTTTCAACCAGGGCCCGGAGAATCTCCTGAGAATCTCCGTCTTCGGCGAGGAACAGCTCCGCCTGCTTGCCCGAGTCGTTGACCCGCTCGACCCCGGGCAGCCGGTGCAGCGCGCTTCCGCTGCCGTCGTAGTCGAGACGGATCGACTGGCCTCCGGCGGCGCGGACCGACGACAGGCTGCCGTCGAGGACCTTGCAGCCGCGGTCGATGAGCACCACGTAATCGCAGATCTGCTCGGCCTGCTCCATGATATGGGTGGAGAACAGCACGCTCTTGCCGTCCCGCTTCAGCTGCAGTATCAGGTCCCTC
>JAPOZF010000383.1 GCA_026706165.1 Gemmatimonadota bacterium | reverse complement strand
CTCACAGTGGCGACAGCGATGCCGACAGACAGCAGGCAGCTTGTCGCAAACGGGCGGACTGCCAGATCGGCGTGGTAGGCGAAATTGTCCAGCCATTCCGTCATCAGCACGTGGACCACCGGCAACGCGACGATGTTGGCGATCAGGACCAGCAGAAGAAACTCCCTGGAAACGAGGTAAACGAGGACCGTCGAGGACGCCCCCAGGACCTTGCGAATGGCGATCTCACGGAGACGTTCCTGTGCCGCAAATGACGACAGGCCGAAAAGGCCGAGACAGGCCACGAACACGGCGAGTGCCGCCGACATCCGCGCCGTCCTGGCAAGGGCGGCCTCATTCGCGTACAGGCCGTCGATCGTGTCGTCGAGAAACCACCCCTCAAAAGGCTTGTCCGGGTGGATCCCGAGCCAGACTTCCTTCATGAAATCCAGGGTTTCGGGAATGCTCTCGCCGCTGATTTTCAGGCTCAGGTTGTTGTTTGAGCTGGTCCATTTGGTGAGGACGACCGGTGAGATCGGCTCGTGCAGGGAGTGACTGTGAAAGTCCTTCACGACGCCGACGACGAATCCGTTCCTGTTCTTGTGCCAGCCGAAGCCTTTGCCAAGGGGATCGTCCCAGCCGAGCGACTTCACCGCAGTCTCGTTGAGGACATAGGCATTGGTGGTGTCCGCCTCCGAAATGAAGCGGCCGGCAACCAGGGGGATATCGTGGACGTCGAGGAAGTCCTCATCGACACCCATGATCCACATCTGCATCGTATCGGGCTCGAAACCCTCCGGGTAGACGCTGTGCAGCATTCCGCCCCAACCGATCAGCGTCTGGGAAGCGCTTCCGGCGAGAATGTCCGGATGCTCGAGAAACAATCGCTTCCAGGCGTTGTAGTCTCTGATTCGAGGCCTGTCGATCCTCTTGCTGAGGGCGTAGACCGGGAGCACGTACACATGCTCCGAGTCGAACCCCAGTCTCTTGTTGCTGACATATTCGATCTGGTCCCTGACGACGATCGTGGTGGAGATCAGCGCCGAGGCGATCGTGAACTGGCTGACCACGAGCACTCGCATCAGTCTCTTTTCCCCGCCGGAGATGACAGAACCCCCCTTCAGCACCTGGACGGGGTTGAAAGCAGAGACAAACAGGGCCGGGTAGCATCCGGCCAACAGACCGGTCAAGAGGGTCAACGCCAGGAGAAAGAGGGCACACGAAGGGCTCAGCAGCGACGAAAGGCTGAGTTGCTTGTTCGCGAGATCGTTGTAGCTCGGAAGGACGAGGTATGCCAGGAGGAGTCCGACTGCCGAAGCGACCAACGCCATGAAGACGGACTCGCCCAGGAACTGACCCGTCAGGCGCCCGCGGGTGGCGCCCAGGGCCTTGCGCAAACCGATCTCCCGGGCGCGGCGGCCGGCTCTGGCCGCGGCCAGGTTCGTGAAGTTGATACAGGCCAGCAGCAGCACGAATCCCGCTATGGCCGCGAACAGGTAGACGACCTCGATGCGGGCAAATCCGGGCTGTGCGAAATCGACGTTGTGATACAGGTAGATTCTCGAGAACTGCTGCAGCAGCAAGGTGTTCCTGCCCGCGAACTCGGCTCCCACATGGCGGGCCGCCAGGGAGGGAAGCTTCTCCTGAAGAGAAGCGGCCGAAGCGCCGGGCTCGAGCAACACGTAGGTCGAGAGTGCGGATGGGTAATCCCGGACCCAGACTTCCCAGTACCACTCGTAGGGACTGGCGGGCGGCGTCGAGGTCAGAAAGTCGAAGGAACCGAGGCCGTAGCTCTGCGGCGGGAGATCCTCGACAATGCCGACAATCGAATAGGTTCCACCCGTCCAGCTGTTCCTGGAGGTCACCACTTTTCCGATCGGGTCTTCGGAGCCGAAAAACCGGAGTGCGGCGCTTTCCGTGACCAGCGCCGAGCCGTCTGCGGGAGTCGGTCGTTCCCCTCCGACCAGGCGCAAGTCGAACATATCGATGATGGCCGGGTCGGCGGAACACAACCTCCCGCGCAAGGATTTCCCTTCGTAATCGAACCACCCGCCGGAGTTGAGGACACGAATGAATTCCTCGACTTCGGCGAACTCCGATTTCAGCGTCGGACCGAGCAGGCCTGAGGTTCCCTCTCTCAGTACCGGATCCTGCCCCCCGAGCTGTTGTCGCCGCAGAAGTTTGTAGATCCGGTCCCCGTTCTCGTACTGATCGTAGGCCAGCTCGTCCTGGATGTAGAGCAGGCTGAGCATCGCACTGGCCAGCCCCACCGATAGTCCGAGAACGTTCAGTACGACGTATCCGGATTGAAGGCGGATCTGGCGAAGCGCCAGGGTCAGGTGGTGTCTGAGCAAGGCTGCCCCCCGGCGGTGTTCCCGGTCGCGATGCGGCCGTCGAAAAGGTGGATGACCCGGTGGGCGAAGTCGGCGTAGGCCGGCGAGTGCGTCACCATCACCACCGTGGTGCCGTTCCGGTTCATCTCGGTGAGCATCTCCATGACCTCGTCCCCGTGGCGCGAGTCGAGGTTGCCCGTCGGCTCGTCGGCGAGCACCAGCTTCGGCTCCGAGACCAGGGCCCTCGCCACCGCCACCCGCTGCTGCTGCCCCCCTGACAGCTGCTGCGGAAAGTGCTTGCCGCGGTGGGTGATCTGCATCTGGTCGAGGATCGACCGCACCCGCTGCCGGCGCTCCCGGCCCGGCAGGCCCATGTAGAGCAGGGGCAGCTCGACGTTCTCGTGGACGGTCAGCTCGTTGATCAGGTTGTAGGACTGGAAGACGAAGCCGATCGTCCCCTTGCGCAGGTTGGCCCGCAGGCGCTCGGAGTAGGTCGAGACCTCTTCCTCCAGCAGCCAGTACTCCCCTCCTGTCGGGTTGTCGAGCAGGCCGAGCAGGTTGAGCAGCGTCGACTTGCCGCAGCCGGACGGCCCCATGACGGCGGCGAACTCCCCGTCGGCGATCTCGAGGTTGACGTTGTCGAGGGCGGTCGTCTCCACCTCCTCGGTGGTGTAGACCTTGCGCAGCCCCACGGTGCGGATCAGCGTTGCCTTGCCGTTTCCGGTGTTCGCCGAGTGTTCGGTCATCTTTCCTCTTCTCCTTCAGTGTGCGCTTACCGCAGCACCAGCACGTCGATGTTGTCCCCGAAGCTCTCGTAGCTCGAGGTGATCACCCGCTCCCCAGGTTCCAGGCCCTCCAGCACCTCGTAGACCCGGGGGTTCTGGCGTCCGAGCCTGATGGAGCGCCGCGCCGCCCGATCGCCGGATGCGTCGAGCACGTAGGCCCAGTGGCCCCCGGTCGACTGGTAGAACCCGCCGCGCG
>JAPOZF010000408.1 GCA_026706165.1 Gemmatimonadota bacterium | reverse complement strand
TCCCACCTGCTCCGCTTCGGGACCGCGGCAATCCTGCTCGCCCCTGCCACCCTGCTGATGGGCGGAACCCTGACGCTGCTGATCCGCCATCTCGTTGCCCACGAGACCGGCCTGGCCGGCTGGAAGGTCGGGCTGCTGTACGGGTTCAACACCCTCGGAGCCGCGGCAGGCGCCTTTCTCACCGACCTCGCACTGGTTCCCCTCATCGGTGTCTTCAACACCGAGCTTGCCGCCGTCGCCCTCAACTGGGGAGCGGGAGCCGCGGCCCTGCTGTGCGCCAAGCGTATCTCCAGGCTGGCGGCGCCCCCTCCTGCCGAAGGGAACGACAGCCCGGGTCCGGAATCGTCGGGAACCGATACCGGACTCCTGCGGTTGACCGCCGCTGCCCTGTTTCTGTCCGGCTTCGCGGCGCTGGGCATGGAGATCGTCTGGTTCAGGTTGCTGATCTCCCTGCTGGGGGGATACCGGGCGGTCTTTTCGATCGTTCTCACGGTCATCCTGCTGGGGATCTGGCTCGGCGCCCTCCTCGGGGGAGCGGCCCACAGGCGCTGGGGCAGGCCCGCCCTCGCCTACGCCCTGACCCAGTCGCTGTTCGCCATCGCCACGGTTGGATTCGCCGCGGGGTACGACTCCGGGTTCATCGTGTCGTACGCGAGCGCGGTCATGGACAGGTACGAACAGGCGTCGGAAGCGGGGCGCTGGCTGATGGACGTATGGGCGAACTTCCGCGTCGCCCTGCTGCTCGTGGGGCTTCCCTCGCTCTGCCTGGGCTTCACCTTCCCGCTGGCCAACGGCCTGGTGCAGCGTTACCGGGATTCGGTCGGGGCGCGGGCGGGCGCCCTCTACCTCTCCAACACGGCAGGCAACGTCGCCGGGGCTCTGGCCGCGGGCTTCCTGCTCCTGCCGCTGTTCGGTGTCCAGAACTGCTTCGCGATCCTCGCATCCCTCTCCGTGGCAGGGATCGCCCCCCTTGTCGCGGTCGCGCGAAACGACCGCCCCCCGTCCCGTTCCGGGTGGGGGCCGTTGCTCGCCGGTCCCGCGGCAGCGGCGGCGGCGGTTGCCGCCTTCTGCTCCCTTCCGGCCGACCACCTGCTTCTCCGCTCCTTCGACTTCAGCCTCGCTTCCCGGGGGGAGCGCATCCTGACGGCGCACGAGGGGATCAACGAAACCCTGGTGGTCAGCGAGCGGGGAGGACAGGGAAGGCGGCTGCTCACGAACGGACACCCGATGTCATCGACCCTGCTGCTCAACCAGCGCTACATGAGGGCCGCGGCCCATATTCCGCTGCTTATGCACGAGGAGCCGGCCAGCGTCCTCAACATCGCCTTCGGGGTCGGCAACACCCTGCACGCCGCCTCGCTGCACCCGAGCGTGGAAAGACTCGAGGTCGCCGATCTTTCGCGCGGCATTCTCGAGCACGCCGGCTACTTCGAGGTTTCGAACAAAGGGGTGCTGGACGACCCGCGAGCAAGCGTATTCATCAACGACGGCAGACAGCACCTGCTGATGCGGGAAGAGGGGGTTTACGACCTCATCGCGCTGGAACCGCCGCCGATCAACATGGCGGGAACCGCTTCCCTGTACACGCGGGAATTCTACCGGCTGGCGCGCAGCCGCCTGCGCCCCGGGGGGTACATGTCGCAGTGGCTGCCGGCCCACCAGCTGCCTGCGGAGGGGACGTTCTCCCTGATCCGCGCCTTCGTCGACCTCTTCCCCCGGGCGGTGCTGCTGGGATCGCACCGCAACCTGATTCTGCTGGGGATCCGGGGTCCGGCGCTCGAGCTGGATATCGAAGAGGTGGCCCGGCGTCTCGAGGAGCGCCCGCAAGTCGCAGAGGATCTCGGCTCGATCCTCATGGGGACCCCGACAGAGCTGGCCGGGACGTTCGTCGCTTCCGGCAGAACCCTGGAACGGCTGTCCGCCCCGGTGCCGGCCCTTGTCGACGACCGTCCGGTCAACGAGTACGCGGCGCGCTCGAACCTGATGATCAACGTGCAGCCGCGCGAGCTGTTCGACCTCAGCGACGCGGCCGGCTGGTGCCCGAACTGCTTTTCCCCGCCGCACGCCGCCGGGGCTCTCCGGGACCTTCCCGCCTACCTGGAAATCCTGCAGGAGATCTACCGCAGCGAGGCCTTTCTCGTCGATGCGGCACGACAGCCCGCCCCCCTGTTCATCGATCTCGAACCGGAGCCGCGGCGCCGCGCCGTCTCGCGCTCACCTTTTCTCAGGATGATGCTTCCGAAGCTTGCCCGCCGCTGAAAGCCCGGCGGTTCCGCTTCCCGGGAAGCGGCTTTACTCTTCGGTTATCGTCACCGGCTGGCCGGAGGGGAACGGTCCCTCCAGGACCTGGTCATTCCCAGATGGCCAGCGCACCGATATGCGGTCGGCCGCGGCCGCTTCCCCGAGGCCGAAATACAGGGGCATGTCGCTTTGCGACAGGTACCCCGACTGTCCGTCGTTGATCTTCCTGCAGGTGGTTTCTCCCGCCGCGACCTCTACTATGGCCCCGATGCCGCTCCTGTTGGACTCGGTCCCCCGGAGCTGTACCGACAGGTAGCGGATCTGCCGTTTCTCGGAGAGGTTGCTGACCAGGACCATCGGCTCCGAGTTGAACTCGTTGGTCACGATGTCGAGGTCGCCGTCTCCCTCGAGGTCGAAGAAAACCGAGGCGCGCGAGCCCAGAGCCGCCCAGATCACGAACTCTCCGGTGCGGTCGGCGCAGTGCTCGTGGCCGGCGTTGGCCTCGTCGTCGCAGTCGAGAAGGAACCACGGCCTGGCGGTGCGCCCGGCGCGCCGCGGCTCGACCCCGAGAATGAACTCGGCATCGAGGAAGCCCTGCCCCGAGTTGTTGACCAGCAAACTGTTGATCCCGTACCGGAACGGGTAGTTCATGCTCGATGCAATGAAGACGTCGTCGAAGCCGTCGGCGTTCAGGTCTCCGACGCTGAATCCCCAGGGCCACAGATTCTCGGCTCCGACGGCGTCGGATACCTCGGTGTACCCGCCTCCGCCGTCGTTGCGGTAGAAGGCGTTGCCGAACACGCTCATGCCTTCGTCGCGCAGGAACTCGGGCGGGTATTTCATGTTGGCCTTGCGCTTCTCCCTGTCCGGAGGGACATCGTCGCTCATGTCGGAGTGCATGTCGCTGACGAACATGTCGAAATCCCCGTCGTTGTCGAAGTCGAAGACCTTGGCGCACATCGCTCCCCATGGTGTTCTGGGGAAGACCTCCCGGCTTTTGAGGGCGAACCGCTCGCCGCCCTGGTTTTCGTAGAACTCGTCGTGGCCCTGCATGTCGAGGGTGTAC
>JAPOZF010000051.1 GCA_026706165.1 Gemmatimonadota bacterium | reverse complement strand
GTGGCCGATGGCGTTGCCGTGCATGGTGAAGGCCCCGTTCCAGTACTGCACGGGATAGGACGATTCCCCCGTGATGCTGCCCGGGAAGGTCTCGTTCGGGAAGGCGGGGAAGCAGGACACGGGCGACATGATGAGGTCGTACCTCTCGAACGCGTCGTCGAACGTGGCCTTCAGCTCGGCAATGCGCCCCTCGGCGCGCAGGTAGTCGCCGGTCGTTACCTGGGACCCCATCTCGATATAGAAGCGCGCGAACTCCGTCATCCGGCCGCCGTACTCTTGGAGGTACTGCCCCAGGTTGTGGTAGGAACCCGCCGACTGGATGGGACCGAACGAGTCGTACGGCTCCGGGAGCACCATGTCGGCCTCCTCGACCGCGCAGCCCAGCTCCTCGAAGACCATCGCCGCCCTGGAGGTGACCTCGACGACCTCGGGAAAGACAGGGGCGAACCCGAAATCGGCGCTCCAGCCGATCCGGAGTCCGTCGATATCCCGCTCGGTGGCCGCCATGAAGTCGGGGGGAGCCTGCCGGATGGACGCCTGGTCCCGCCGGTCGAATCCGGCCATGACCTGCAGCAGCAACGCCGCGTCCCGCACCGTCCTCGCCAGCGGCCCGGGCTGGGAGAAGATGTTCGGCATCGGAGGCCCCCCGAGTCCGGTGTAACCCGACACCCGGCCCTGCGTCGGCTTGATGGCGTAGACCCCGCAGAAGTTGGCCGGTATGCGCAGCGACCCACCTCCGTCGCTTCCGGTCGCCGCCGGGCACAGGCAGGCCGCCACGGCCGCGGCCGCTCCGCCGCTCGACCCTCCCGGTGTCCGCCCGGTATCCCAGGGGTTGCGTCCCAGCACCCCCAGGGAGTTCTCGCACGTGCCCACCATGCCGAACTCCGGCACGTTGGTCTTGCCGAGCATCACCGCCCCGGCGTTGAGGACGCGCTCGACCACGGCGGCGTTGCGCTCGGGCACCCGGTCCGCGTGCACGACGGACCCCATGGTCGTGCGCACGCCCGCGGTCATCTGCGTGTCCTTGATGGGCAGGGGCAGGCCGTGCAGGGCGCCGAGGCTGTCGCTCCGCATAACCGCGTCCTCCGCGGCCCGGGCCTGCTTCATCGCCAGGTCCCGGGTCACCAGGAGGAAGGAGTCGATCTGCGGATCGAGGCGGGCGATGCGCTCGAAAAACAGTTCCGCCAGCTCCACGGGAGAGACCTGTTTCGCCGAGATCAGCTCGAGCAACTGGGTCGCCGGTTCGTATGCCAGCCGTTCGTCCGCCATTGCTGTACCTCCACGCCTGTTCGGGTATCGTTCCTCGGCTGAATGATAATGAATAATGTGCTCCACCTCGGATAACCCGGTTGGGATGCGGACCACGGGGGCCCAAGCCTGTTGACAAAATGCACACAATGGATGAAGATCGGAAACGTGACTGCTGCCTTCGATTGGAACCTGGATAAGAACCGACAACTCGCTGTGCAGCGGGGAGTGTCATTCGAGCGCATCGTCTCTGCGATCGAGCGAGGCGGTCTTGTGGACGTGTTGGAACACCCCGATCAGGACCGGTATCCGGGCCAGATGATCTACGTCGTGGACATCGAACAGTACCTCCACCTCGTCCCTTTCGTGATTGGTACTGACGGCACGAGGTTCCTGAAGACGATCATCCCCAGCCGGAAGGCGACGCGCGACTATCAGAGGAGGCATCATCGTGAGCGGCCAACTGAAAACTGAAGAGCAGGAAATTCTCGAGCAGTTCGAGCGAGGCGAGCTGCGCCGCGTCGATGCCGTTGAAGGTGAGATGGAGACAGCGCGTCAAGCTGCCCGCAACACCTTCAACAAGACGCGACGGGTCAACCTGCGGGTAACCGAACGCGACTTCAATCTCGCCCATGCACGAGCGCGTGAGGAGGGCATCCCGTATCAGACGCTGTTGTCGAGCGTAATCCATAAATACCTGTCCGGCAGGCTGACGGAGAGGACGTAGGACTTCCCCCCGGAGGACTTGAAACCCCGTGCCGGCTCCCGCGCCCATCGCCTTTTCCTTCGGCGAGACCCTCGTCGACTTCTTCGAGGACCACCGCGCCATCGGCGGCGGCTCGCTCAACGTCGCCTGGTACCTCGGTACCCTCGGCGTCCCCACCGCCATCGTCAGCGCCGTCGGCCGCGACGGGCTGGGCGCGGAGATCCGGGAGTTCCTCGCCGCCGCCGGGGTCGACACCTCCTGGATCATCGAGCGCCCCGAGCCGACCGGCACGGTCGACGTCCGCATCGTCGACGGGGAGCCGGAGTTCACGATCAACGACTCGGCGTGGGACCACATCGACCTGGCGCGCATCCCCGACCCGGTGCCGGAGCTGGTCTATTTCGGCACCGTGGCCCAGCGCCGCGGGGCGAACCGCCGCACCCTGGGCCGGCTCCTCGCCCTCGGGCCGCGCCACCGCTTCTACGACGTCAACCTGCGCGAGGGCTATTACACCGAAGACCTGATCGATCCGCTGCTGCGGGAGACGACGATCCTCAAGCTGACCGACGAGGAGTTCGAGACCGTCGCCGGCCTCTCGGGCGTCTCGACGGTTCCCGAGCTCATGGACCGCTACGGCCTGGAGACGGTCGCCCTTACCAGGGGGGAGCGGGGCGCCGACCTCCACGCCGCGGGCCAGGTGCACTCCCACCCGGGCCTCGAGGTCGAGGTCGCCGACGTGGTCGGGGCCGGGGACGCCTTCAGTGGCGTGCTGGCGGCCGGCATCCTGCTCGGGGCGGCGCCGGAGCGCTGTCTCGAGGCGGCCTGCATCGCCGGGGCCAACGTCGTCCAGCACCCGGCCGCCCAGATCCCCCCGGGCCCGGAGGTCGAGGCCCTGCTGGGAATGCGCGGGTAATCGATTCACAGGAACGGGCGTCGCGGCGACCGAATTCACGCGGGATTTCAGCACAGGCACCCAGGTAGCGGACGCAACGGAGGAGACTGAAGATGGCGACGGACATCGACACCCTGGTCTCGGCCGTCGACGAAGACTGGATCGTCGAGCGCACCCGCGAGCTAGTCGAGGTCGAGAGCGAGACCCTGGACGAACAGGAGGTCTGCGCCCTGTTCGAGCGGCAGATGCGCGGCCTCGGGCTCGACGTCGACGTGCGCGAGGTCACCCCGGGGCGGAACAACCTGTACGCGCGCATTCCCGGCAGCGGCCGCGGGCCGGCTTTGCTCTTCAACGGGCACCTCGACACCATCGCGGTCGGCGGCTGTCCCCCGTGCCGGCTCGAGGGGGACCGCCTGTACGGCCGCGGTTCCACCGACATGAAGGGGGGGGTGGCCTCGATGCTCGGGG
>JAPOZF010000608.1 GCA_026706165.1 Gemmatimonadota bacterium | reverse complement strand
GCCCTGTTCCGCAACGATGCCGGTGTCTTCGCCGACGTCTCCGGGGCCGCGGGGATGAACGCCCCGGCCCGGGGTCTGGGTGTCGCCTGCGCAGACCTGACCGGCGACGGCCGGGTCGACATCTACGTCGCCAACGACGGCGAGGCCAACCAGCTCTGGATCGCGCAGGGAGACGGCACCTTCCTCGACGAAGCGGTGATGCGGGGGGCCGGTTTCAACGGCAACGGCAAGCCGGAGGGGAGCATGGGAGTGGCGATCGCCGACGCCGACGGGGACGGCCGCCTCGACCTGGCGATGACGAATCTCTGGAACGAGAGCAACACCCTGTTCGCCGGGACCGGCGGGGGGCTCTTCAGCGACGCCTCCGGGCGCTCCGGGATGGCCGCGGTCGATCTGCCCCTCACCGGATTCGGCTGCGGCTTCTTCGACTACGATCACGACGGCGACCTCGACTTCGCCGTCGTCAACGGCCGCGTGCAGGGCTGGCCTCCGCTGCCGGCGGCGCGCACCGACGATTTCTGGAGCAGCTACGCCGAGCCGAACCTGCTGTTCGAGAACGACGGCCGCGGCCGGTTCGCCGACGCCGGCGGACGGGCGGGCGGCTACTCCTCCCTGCCGGGGATGCACCGCGGCCTCGCCTTCGGCGACCTCGACCGCGACGGCGACCTCGATCTGGCGGCCGGCGGCCTCTGGCGGGTCAGGCTGTTCCGCAACGACGCCCCCGCGGCCGGCAGCCGCTGGCTCTCGGTGCGCGCCGTGACCGGCAACAGGGACGCCATCGGCGCCGAGGTCGTCGTCTCCGCGGGCGGCCGGAAGCAGCGGCGCCTCGTCGCCGCCGGGTACAGCTACGCGAGCAGCAGCTCGCCGCGGGCCCATTTCGGACTCGGCACGGCGGGGTGCGATTCGGTCGAGGTCCTGTGGCCGGACGGCAGCCGGGAGCGCTTCGCCATCGCCGGCGTCGACCGCGCCGTGACCGTGCGGCAGGGGGAAGGGGCGGCGCCGTGAGGATCCCCCTCCTCTCGGCGCTTGTCCTTTCGGCGCCGGTCCTTGCCGGCCTCGGCTGCGGCGGCGGCCGGAACCCGGAGCCGATCCCGCTTCCCGACCTGACCCAGGTCGCCGACAAGCGGCTGCTGGCCGCCGTCCGGGAAGCGCGGGCCGCGGTCGAAGGGGACCCTGGCCCGGCGGCCGCCTGGGGACGGCTCGGCCACATCTGCCTCGCCCACGGCTGGCCGCAGGAGGCGTCCGAGTGTTATCGGGAGGCGGCTTCGCGGGAAGCGGGGGCCTCGCGGTGGCTCTACTTCCTGGGACGCGCCCTCTACCAGGTCGATGCCGCCGGCGCGGCAGATGCCTTTGCCCGGGCGGTATCTCTCGAGGCCGGCGGCGCCCCGGTCCCCTACTACGTCCACGGCGCCCGCGCCCTCCGGGACCTCGGCCGCACCGACGATGCCCTGGCCCTTCTCGAAGGCGCGCGTGAACATCATCCGCGCAGCTCCTCGCTCGAGCTCGCCCTCGGGCAGGTCCACCTGGAGGCGGGGCGCTACGGCGAGGCGCGGCGTCACCTCGAAAGCGCGCTGGCCCTCGACCCCGAACGCGGCGAGACCCATACCGCCCTGTCGCAGGTGCACATGGCCGCGGGGAACCGCGGCGAAGCCGCCCGCCACGCCCGGCTCGGGGTGCGCCACTTCGAGCAGGGGAGCATGCCGGATCCGCTGTTCGCCGAGGTTGCCCGGGCCGGGGTCAGCTCCTTCTGGATGCACCGCCGCGGCAAGAAGCGGCTGCAGGAAGGGGATTTCGCCGGCGCCCTCGAGGAGTACTCGCGGGCGGTTGCGGCCGGGGAAAGCGATCCGATGATCTGGAACGGGTACGGCAGCGCCCTGCTCGGGGTCGGACGCCACGAGGAAGGAGTCGCCGCCCTGGAGCGCGCCCTCGAAGCGGCGCAGAGCGGCTCGGGAGCGGGCGGCCTTTCCCCGGACAACATGCGCCTGATCCACACCAATCTCGGCCACGCCCTGGCGGCCAGCGGCGACCTCGACCGCGCCGGGCATCACCTGCGCGCCGCCCTGAAGCTCGACCCGGCCTCGGTCACGGCGGCCTACAACCTCGCCCTCCTGCATTTCCGCAGGAAGCAACCGGAGCTGGGGCTCGAGGCGCTTTCCGGGGTGCCGGACCCCGGAAGCCATCCCGAGGCGGCGCGGCTGCGCGCCCGGCTGCGAGCCGCCGCCGGGCGCCCCGATCAGCTGTCCCCCGGCGAGGGCGGGGAGAACCGGTAGACCCGGACCTCCTCCGTCTCGAACAGCAGCTCCAGGGCTCCCATCCTCCGCAGCAGCCCGCGCAGCGCCGGAGAGGCGCGGTCGAGATCGACCAGCAGGTAGCGGGTGCCCCGCGCCCGCAGATAGTCGATGTCGGCCGCGGTCGGCTTCCGCAGCCGGCGCCTGAACTCGCGGTGATGGTCCGGGAAGTACCCGGAGAAGCCGTTCAGGAGCGGCTTCTCGAACTCCAGCCCCCGCAGCATGGCAACCAGCACCGGCTCGAAATGAGCCGCCCGTCCGCTCGGTGAGGGGGGCAGCAAGGCCACCGGCCCGGGCGGCAGCTCCCGCAGCCGCACCACCCAGGCGGGGGAGTACACCTCTTCCCTCCCCGGGCTGAAGCGCTGGAGCGGCGGCAGCACCTCGGCCAGGGCGAGGGCAACCAAGGCGGCGGCGAGGACGCGGCCGGCGCGGCCCCTCCGGTCCCAGAGGAGCTGGAGACCGATGGCGGCCAGGGCCAGCAGCCCCACCTGCATGAAGGCGGCGAGGCGGAAGGAGCTGCGCATCTGGGAGAACCCCGGATAGACCTGGCGCAGCCACTCGTAGGGGGAGAACCCGAACAGGCCCACCCGCGGCCCGAAGCTCAGCAGGAAGGCCAGCGCCGAGAACGCCGCGAAGCAGAGGACGAGCCGGCGGCGGCGGCCCGCTTTCAGGGAAAGCGCTGCCCCGGCGAGGGCCAGCAGCAACAGCGCCGTCCCCGGGTAGAGCCGCTGCGGCGCCGCGGAGCGGTCGCCGAACTCTTCCCCCCCGAGCCAGGGAACCAGCCCCGCGGCGCCGGCCCGGGAGCGCAGCTTCAGGAAGTGCTCCGGCACGGCGCTACCGATGGCGAGCGCCGCCTCGTTGCGGCTGAACTCCCGGGTCGACTCCAGCTGGCCCGGCAGCACCGGGGCCAGCAGCAGCAGACAGACCGCCGCGGCCGCGGCGGCTCTCTTCGCATTCGCCGCGGTGAGCTGGGCCCTGCCGACCAGCAGCGCCCCCGCCAGCAGCAGGAAAAGGGACAGGTAGACCCCGA
>JAPOZF010000794.1 GCA_026706165.1 Gemmatimonadota bacterium | reverse complement strand
CGTCGCCGTTGCCTGTCTCTGCGGGCGCTCGGGGGAATTGGCCGTATCGCCGCACGCGCAAACGTGCTGGCGGTCGGACCTGGTCTTGGAATCCATCCCGAAACTGCCGAACTGGTGCGACGGGTGCTGGCCCGGGAGGACTTGCCGGCTGTCGTCGACGCGGATGGGCTGAATGCACTGGTGGGCTATTCCAATATATACGGGGCGACCGCCTGGCAGCGGGATTCCCGCCCGAACAGGGTGCTGACGCCCCACCTGGGTGAGTTCTGCCGGCTCACCGGCATGTCGAAGCGGGAAGTGGCCGAGGATCCGATTGCGAAAGTAAACCAGTTCGCACAAGAGTGCGGAGCCGTAGTTCTCCTGAAGGGAGCCCCCACCTGTGTCGGTTCACCGGAGGGAAACACCTACATCTGCCCCTCGGGAAATGCCGGCATGGCGACCGCAGGCTCCGGAG
Organism: Gemmatimonadota bacterium; assembly: GCA_026706165.1. The sequence goes on along the minus strand of JAPOZF010000794.1, from coordinate 2,865 downwards.
ATGTTCTGACAGGGCTGATCGCAGGGCTGATCGCCCAGGGTTTGTCTGTCGAGGAAGCGGCGTGCTGCGGCGCCTTTCTGCACGGCCGCGCAGGGGATATCGCCAGAGACCGCATCGGGGAGTGGGGGATGGTGGCAGGCGATATCCAGGATTCGGTTCCCGAGGCAATCCAAGGGATGTTCCGAAACAATACCGGGGTTTCTCACCGACTTGGCCCGGGTTGACTTACTCAGGGGCATCGAGTACCCTTTTCCCGGCTCAGCGAGGGGTTTACTCTTGCTGCCATTCCGCGGCGCTCCATGCGCCGCAATCTCCCCAGACAGCTTCCCTGATACCTGGTGGCCTTGCCCGAGTCGGCATATTCCCCAGACTCGTTCCGGAACAGCAAATGACCAAAGTCCGAGAGGCGATAGAAGAGATTATCGAGGAGTCCTATCTCCTGGGGCGTTCGGAACGGGAAATCCGACAGGATTTCAAGCGCTTCCTGGATACCTGTTACTCGGTCATTCACGAAAACATCAAGGATCGGGAGGCCGTTTCCAGTCTCCTGGAACATCTCGAGCGGGAGCAGGCGAGGATCCTTATCGCCGACCGCGGAGACGGCGCTGGGGAGGCTGAACCGGATGGGGAAACCGTGGGTTCCGGCACTCCTCCCGCAGAGGAGTTCTGTGTGAAAGTCGCGCGTCACAAACGCCAGATTCTCCGCGCCATCGCCAAATACGATCCGGAGCTGGTGCGACTGATCGACGAGCACCGCTTTCAGGGGGAAATGGACGAACCCCTTAGACCCCGGTTCAGACGTACGCCTCCAGGCGGCCCGCAAATCGATTGGTCCGCAATGAAGCTGCAGCTGCTGAAAATCGGTTACGCATCGACAATCGGTCTGATCATTCTGGCAACCTGGCTCAGCTTCATACAATAAACTTACCCGTTTCCGGGATCCGCCTGTCCCCGAATGTGACAGCAACAGGGAGAATTTCCCGAGGTCGATCAGGACCGCGCCGGGAAAACAACCCCGTTTTCGCCGCATCTGTCCGTTCACTGACCCTACTGCCCTCAGCTGGAACGCGCTGGAGTTCCGATGTGCTGCATTTCGGAGCAGGGTGCGCGAATCGCCCCTTCCCCAAGTGGTGAGGTATGCCCAGGCGTACTGATATCGACAAGATAATGCTGATCGGTTCCGGCCCGATCGTCATCGGCCAGGCGTGTGAGTTCGACTATTCGGGCACCCAGGCCTGCAAGGCGTTACGCGAAGAGGGGTATGAGATCGTCCTCGTCAACAGCAACCCCGCGACGATCATGACCGACCCTGAGTTCGCCGACCGCACCTACATAGAGCCGATCACCGCCGAGGTGTGTGAGGCCATCATCGAAGCCGAGAGACCCCAGGCGCTGCTGCCTACCGTCGGAGGGCAGACCGCCCTGAACACCGCCGTGGAGTTAGGGGAGCGGGGCGCCCTCGAGCGCTTCGGGGTGGAGCTGATCGGGGCCCGCCTCGAGGCGATCCGAACCGCCGAGGATCGCGAGCTTTTCAAGCGGGCGATGGATGAGGCAGGGCTTGAGATGCCGCCAGGACACTTCGTGCACTCTCTCGAAGAGGCGGTGGCGCGGCAGCATGAGCTGGGCTACCCGACGATCATTCGCCCTTCCTTCACGCTCGGGGGATCCGGTGGGGGCATCGCCTACAACGGCGAGGAGTTCGAGCGCATCGTCAGCCACGGTCTCGATCTCAGTCCGATCGGAGAGGTATTGATCGAGATGTCGGTGCTGGGGTGGAAGGAATACGAGCTCGAGGTGATGCGGGACCTGAACGACAACGTCGTGATCATCTGCTCCATCGAGAACTTCGATCCGATGGGGGTACACACAGGCGACAGCATCACCGTGGCCCCGGCCCAGACCTTGACCGACAAACAGTACCAGGAAATGCGGGACGCTGCGATCCGGGTGATCCGGCGCATCGGTGTGGACACCGGGGGATCGAATATCCAGTTCGCCGTGGAACCGGATACAGGGCGCATGGTTGTAATAGAGATGAACCCGCGTGTTTCGCGCAGCTCCGCCCTCGCCTCGAAGGCTACCGGGTTCCCGATCGCGAAGATCGCCGCCAAGCTGGCTGTCGGATACACTCTCGACGAGATCACCAACGACATAACCAGGGAGACGCCGGCTTCTTTCGAACCCACAATCGACTATGTGGTCACCAAGATCCCGCGCTGGGCTTTCGAGAAGTTCCCGCAGACTCCCGACTCCCTCGACACCCAGATGAGGTCGGTGGGTGAGACCATGGCGGTGGGCAGGACGTTTCACGAGTCGCTGCAGAAGGGGCTGCGCAGCCTCGAAATCGGCCGTTCGGGCTGGGGAGGAGACGGCAAGGACCTCGACCCGTTGAGGGTTTCCGACCAGGAGATCAGGGAACAGCTCGTGAACCCCAGCTCCCAGCGGCTTTTTCATATCAAGGTCGCCGTGGCCAAAGGGTTTTCGCTCGAGGAGATCCACCGCCTGGCCCGGATCGACATGTGGTTTCTCGATCGCCTTTTCGAAATTTTCGAAATCGAGTGCGCTCTCGGCGAACGCCCGATCCTCGACGACCCCGCTCTGTTGCGGCGCGCCAAGGCGTTTGGATTCAGCGATGCTCAGCTCGCCTACCTGCAGGAATGCGACGAATTGACAGTGCGCGAGAAGCGCCGGCGACATGGAGTCGAGCCGGTATTCAAAACGGTCGACACCTGCGCTGCCGAGTTCGAGGCCTATACACCCTACCACTACTCGACCTATGAAAGGGAGAACGAGTCCAGGCGTTCCGATCACGACAAGATCGTCATCCTCGGCGGCGGGCCGAACCGCATCGGGCAGGGAATAGAG
>JAPOZF010000239.1 GCA_026706165.1 Gemmatimonadota bacterium | reverse complement strand
CACCACGGTCACCCCGGTGGCGAAGCGGCCCATCACATGGCGCTGAAGCATCGGGTCGACTGCCATCATCTGCTCCCGTTACGGCGTTCCGGCAGAAGGGGCGGTAACATCGAGGGTTCGCCGCGCCCGTCAAGCATCCGCGCGCCTCAGTTCCCCGAGCGCATCTGCCGGGTCTGCTTCGAAACCGTCTCGAGCTGCTCCTCGTCCCACTCCTCCCGCTGCTGCATGGCGTAGAGCGAGGTGTAGCCTCCCGACCAGTCGGGGGGCACCAGGCAGGGGCGCTCGTCGTGGTGGGCCCACAACGCCGGCCTGCCGCGCACGATCTCCCCTTCGTAGCGGCTCGGCAGCGGGTTGGCGGTGTAGGTGAAGGCGTCGGCGGAGGAGTAGATGTTGAGCAGCAGCGGCCGCCCCTGGTCGGACAGGTTCGGCCGCGAGCCGTGGATGACGCGGCAGTTGTGGATCGTCACCGACCCGGCAGGCCCGGTGAGGTACTCGACGCTGCCGGTGTCGACGCCGGCGGCGTCTTTCTCGCTCAGGCAGCCCACCCAGCTGCCGTTGGAGTACTGGTTGTAGAGCGGGCCGTCGTGGCTGCCAGCGATGGCCCCGAGCGGCCCCTGGCCGTCGCCGACGTCGTGCAGGTAGGTGCCGATCGTCAGGGGTGTGTAGTTGGTGTGCGGCCAGTAGGTGATGTCCTGGTGCCACTTCACCTCCTCGCCGCCGCGCGCCCATTTGAAGTTCAGCTTCGAGTGGTGAAACTTGACGTCGGGGCCGACGAGGTCGGCGGCGATGTCGGCGATGACCGACTGCGAGGCGAACTCCCAGTAGGCGGGATGGTGCTCGACCGGGCTGGTCAGGCGGCGCAGGCGCGGATCATCGGCGGTGTGCCCCGGCTCGAGGTCGAAGATGGCGTCCGACGCCGTGAGGGAGCGGCTGCGGTCGACCATCTCCCCTGTAATGGCGATGAGGCGCTCGACCCATTCGTCGGGCACGATGCTTTCGACGAGCAGGTAGCCGTTGTCGAAGTAGAAGCGGCGCTGCTCGTCGCTGAGAACGGTGGGGGGGTGCGAGAGGATCTCTTCAGGAGTCATCGTCGGTCTCCTTGTCTTGGTGCCCGGCAGGTTGGACCGAGGGCCGCTGCACGGCCCCGGGATCGTTTATCGGCCGTTCTCCCCGCCGCGGACGAACCGGTAAGCTTTGGAAAGAAAATCTCCGTCCGGCCGGCTCAGGGGACGTACTCGTGCAGGTCGTGGATCCACTTGAACCCCCCGCCGGGAAGCGAGTAGGCGCCGCCCATGGCGAACAGCCTGTCGCCGGCGGTGCAGGCGTCGAGCCAGGCCTTGCCGACCGGCATCGGCTCGGCGGCGGTCCAGGAGTCGCGGGCGAAGTCGTAGATCTCGTTGGCAGCGGTGTAGTTCGGATTCCGCCCCCCGAAGGTGTACATGCAGCCGTCGAGGAGGGCGACCCCCTGCGACTCGCGTCCGGTCGGCTGCGGGGCGAGCCGCTCCCACTTCCCCACCGCCGGATCGAGGACGTACTGCTCGCCGCGGAACTGGTTGTCCGGGTCATTGTCGGTGCAGCCGCCGAAGACGTGGATCCTGCCCTCGTGGGAGGCTACTCCGGGCCCCTGCAGCGGCCGCGGCAGGGAGGGGCCGTCCGACCATTCGGCCGCCCGCGGATCGTAGACCTCGACGCGGTCGACGATGCGCGGGTCGGCCGGGTCCATTGTGTTGCCCCCGATCACCCAGATTTTCCCGGCGCAGGCGACGACGGAGACGCCGGCGCGGTGGCCCCCCGGCATCGGCTCGAGGACCGACCACTGCTGGGTGCGGACGTCGAGAACCTCGAGGCAGTCGCGCGAGATGAAGTGGTAGTCGAGGCCGGTGCGGACGCGCATCTCCCCGGTCTGTATGGTCTTGCCGCCGGCGACGTAGATCTTTCCGTCCAGCAGGTCGGCGCCGAGCCAGCCGCGGGCGGTCGGAATCGGAGGCCCCTCTATCCAGACGTCGTTGGCGACGTCGTACACCTCGACCACGTGCAGGGTGAGGTCGTCGGCCCCGGAGATCGCGTAGATCGATCCGTTGACGGCGACGGACTGCAGGTCGTGCCGCGGCGTCGGCATCGACCGTCGTTCAAGCCACTGTCCCATCGGTTTCTTCCTCAGGTGGGTGTTGTGTATGCTGCCAGTTGCCTCAGGTCGACCAAATTAACGGAATGACGGGGAGGTCGTCACCATCCGGAGGGGGTGCGGGTGATCTCCAGGGGACCACCCTGGAACCACCCCTACATGGTGGACAGGATCCTTCCGTTCTCGACGGTGAGCGCGTAGACGACCGCCCACCCGCCCCCGGTAAGCACCTCTCCGAGGATCAGCCCGAGGAAGAAGGGCTTGAGCGTCTGGAACAGCTTGCCGCCGCCGACGTGGAGGATGATGGCCTTGAGGATCCAGGCGATCAGCGCGGAGAACCAGATCGAGCTGGTCAGCCAGCCGAAGGCGATGGTGAAACCGATCGGGTGCAGGGGCCACCAGTACCAGCGGTGCTGTCCCCACATCAGCAGGAACTCGAAGGCCCCCCCGATCCCCTTGAACAGCCAGCCGCGCATGTTGGCCCCGGGCATTTCTGTCGAGGTCGGGCCGATGTAGGGCCAGCCGTGGGCCCCGGCCCACTGCAGCAGGTACAGGTTGATGGCGCCGTTGCTGTAGGCGAGCTCGAGGGTGGTCCAGAGCGACGCCAGCAGGCTGGCTACGAGGGCGATCATCAGGCCCCAGAACAGCCGCTTTTTCGAGCCCTTCACCGACTCGGCGAGCTTGAGGCCGTTGGAGGCGGCGACCATCGGCGAGGTGCGCGATTCCCCCTGCCAGATGAAGGTGTAGGTGAGGGCGACCAGGCCCTTGGTCCCGAGCAACGATGTACCGAACCCGGAGATGATGAAGTAGGCCGGCACGATCGGGCTGCGCGCCGTCGGGACCCCCGCGGTGGCGACGACGCGGGCAACCAGGGCGAAGAAGATGACGCTGACGACGAGCAGGACCGGGACGTACAGCCCCGGCACCCCGGAGCGCCACAGCCAGAAGCCGATGGCGGCGAAGCTGGCGAGAAAGCCGACGACGGCGGTGCGGTAGCGCAGCACCTCCTCGCTGTCGTCGACCCCGTTGCGCGGGTTCCAGACGGTGCGCATCACGTCCCTGAGGTGGGCGCGGGCGCTCCACAGGCCGAAGAGGATGAAGACGATCACCGCCCCGGTCTGCTGGTGCGTGAGGTCGGCGGCGGGAGGGTACGACTCGTAGGCGCTCAGGCGCTCGGTGCTGGCGATGCCGAAGAC